>JAJRXT010000107.1 GCA_024276125.1 bacterium | reverse complement strand
TACTTACTTTTACAGAGAGTGGCGGATTCGGGGTAGCTTACCGGCTGTTTGGCGCTCTATAAATATGTAAGAAGAGCTTTTATACAAGACCCCTTAATCCACCCTACGGTAAAATTTTTATTTTTTTTGCGTAACATGAGTAAATAAGTAAACAGTATCGGGATAAACCCCGCCTACAGTCTAAGGTTAATATATAACAATCGTATTGCCATGAAAAAATATCGAAGCGCGTATAAAAAAAATATCAGTACATCAACCAAAGCACGCTGGACAAAAAACATATCCGCCGTGTTATTTGTATCATTTCTGGCGGCGCTTTATTTCTCCGCCGCTTTGCGCGATTTCTTAATAAATAAGCTGTTTGGCGTTATATACAATGCTTTTTTATCTCTTCTCCATTTATCCGCCGATATTGGATTTTCCATACTTAATTTATTGGGCTTACAGAATAAAGGCGCCGCAGCAAAGAGCGCTGGAACATTCTTGGGAACTTATGATATACTGTCCGGCTGGTTTATCTGGGGTGTTTTAGCAGGGATAGTATTACCCGCAACGGTTGTGTTAATTATAGCGAATTTGTTGAAAAAAAACCTTCCCAAAGATAAAACAGCCGCTTTAAGTCAAGATAATGCAGTCAAATTGCTTGATTTATATAAAAAATTACATGAGGGCTTTCGGCGGAATTTATTTTTGGGTATTGAACGGCTCAGTATCTCTATATCCTGTATAGGCTTATTTTTATTCTTATTTCAACTGGCGCTCCAGTTTTATTTACCGGCCAAACCGCGTTTTTTGATTGTTTTTATAGGTATATTTATCGCTTATTCATATGTATTATATGCCCAGCTTATCCTGCGGCATAAGATTATATACGATCATGTAGTAAAGGCTCTTGAATCTAATTTTTCCCTTAAACACGGTCTTTTTACATTATTGGATACCATACCTACCAAAAGAAACCTAAGGCTGTATCATTTTCTATTAGACGATGTAAGCGAGCATTTAAAGCAATTGAATATAAACCGGCTTTTCCCGCACCGCCTGCCAAAATTAAGCAGATATAATTTTGGCTATCCATTAGCGGTAATAAGCCTGTCAGCCTGTATGTTAAATATAATTGCACCTAAAATAAAACAGCTTACCCAAAAAGCGTATAAGCAGACTGTTAAGGTGGAGGATAATATTGCCGTAACTGAATTGGATAAGGTTATTGAAAATGAGGCTGTAAAACTGGAAGAATTAAGTAAGGAATTGGAAAATGACCAAAAACTTAGCGCTTTAGGCGATATTGTACCGGAAATTAAGGAATTATCTTATGATTTGCGCCTTTTAAGTAAAGCTACACAGCTTAATATTGCCAGCTATGCCTCTGAGGCGCCGACTGATAAGCCGACAGAGGATGATTCGGATAATCTTATAAATAATAACTTACAACAAAAACAGAAGGAAATCCCTAAACAGGCTTTACCGGAGGTAATTCCTCCTCCAATTCCGCAGAAGAAAAAAGAACCAATCAGAATAAAAAAAGAAACAGCCTTTAGTATCCCTGATGATAAAAATCCAGGCACACAAAGCCCCAGTAGTAAAAAAGATTCCTCTTCAGAGCAAGATACTGACTCAGTTCCTCAAAGCCTGGCACAGGCAATAAACGATATATCACAGGAATTACTAAAAGCAGTACTGGAAAATTCTCCAAAAAATAATGCACTGCAATGGATAATTAACAATTCACTTAACAAACAAAAAAATAAGCCCGCCAAGATAAATAAAAATTCAGCTAAGCAGCAAAATAGCCCAGCCCAGCAAGAACAAGAAAAGACTAACGATGAAAAGCAGCAGCGTCTTTCAGTAGAAAGCATTTTGCAGGCAGCCAAACAATTGGACAAAGATAATAAAGATAATGAATTATCAGAAAAGTCTATTGATTATTATGGGAATTCAAGCCAACCGATAAAACCGTTTGCCCAAAAACAACCGGACGAACTGCCTACATTTAACTCGCAGCTAACGCAATTAAATAAAATAGATAAAAGCGCTATAAAAAAGATTTCCACAGATTTAAATAGAGCCGCCGAAGCCTTGTTGGATTTGGAATTATTAGATAATAAACCGGAAAAAGAACGCGGCAAAATGCTTGGTTTGCGCCGCGACTCTCCCGGTCAATTGGGATTGGGGCTTGGTACTACACCGCATAACAAACAAAAGCTTGATATAAGTCAGGCAGAAAAACGGAAACTTGAAAAATTACAAGATAAGCTGCAAACCGATGTGTCTATAATGCAGGCGCTTGGAGAGGCGCTGCTGCTTATGGCTAATCCTAAAAATCTAAGCTTTGACGCGGCGGGTAGAGAAGATATAGCATCCAAGCTGAAAGAAAAAGACCTCGTCTTAGCTGATCGTAAGTTTATTGATAATCAGTTAAAAGAACTTAAGCCTGTATTGGATGATGCCCGAAACCCTGATAATTTAGAATTGGTTAAATCCAATTTAAATAAAACCAGCCGCAGTTTGGACAGGGATTTGGGTAAATATTTTAAGGTAAATGAACAATTAGGATTAGAACTTAAAAACGACCTTGACGCTTCATTAAAAAATAATAAGCTAACCCAAAATAAACAACTGGATACTCTTGCCCAAAAGCTGGATCAAATCGGTAATGAACTAACCAATTTTGGGACAAGGCGTAAGGGTAATCTTGATAATGAGCTATTCAAATTTGAAGTCGGATACAATGAATTACTAAATAACAGCCGCCAGCGCCTGCAAGAATTACAGGAAGATTTGGCTAATGAAAAAGATGAGCACAAACAGAAACAAATAAAACAAGAGATGGCTGAACTAGCCCAGCAGGTAAGTGATCAAACCCTAAAGATCGCAAATAAAATAAAACTTAATCAGGAAACCGGAAATGTTCCTGATAATACAGATATTGCCCAATTAAACAACACCTTTGAGGGATTGGATTCCGCTGATGTTCTGGTTAATCAATTAAAACAAAGCGCAGAACAATTGCTGGACTTAAGTGAAAACCTGAAAACACAAAATAACCCTCAATTAGCGCAAAACCTTTCTTTAAATATGCTAAGTACCGTTAATCAGTTGCATAAATTAACCGCTGATTCATGGCCTACATCTGAATCGAAAGATTTAAAAAAACAAGAACTTGCCCAAGTTGAGGATTATTCTCCACTGCTGAGCCGGCAAGGACTGCAACTAAAGAAAATGGCGCAAAACCTGAAAAAAGCAAACAACATAGGTGAGTTAAATCAATATAGCGATCTGCTGGCACAATCCGCAGAAGACTTGAGAAAGTTAAACGCAAAAGCCGATAACCCTAAGTTAAATGACTTGTTGAATCTTGAACAATCAGCAAAACAATTAAGTGATATTGGTCTTAAACTAAAATCACCGGAGCTTACAAACAGGCTTATGCAGACCGATATGGCATCCGCTGATAATACAAGCGGTCAATTTCCAAACCAACAAACCCTATCTAATATAAGCGGACAACTAAATAATATTCAGAATGATCTGTCGCTGCTAAAACAAAATCCAAATAGTAAGGGCGCCAAATTTAAAATGGAGCAAATGGGACTGGAATTAGTCGGTTTATCTTATGAAATAAAGGAAAATATTTTGGCTGACGGCTCATTTGGACTTAATTTGGAACAAGGTTTGTTAAAAAACGCCAGAATGCAGGCGAATAATCTAAAAAAACTGGCTAAAAACATGCAAAAAGCGGATAATATGTCCGATCTAAATAAGTTAACCGGCGATCTAGCGCAGATTGACAGCCGATTGGCTGATTTATCGCGTCAGACATCATCCCGCAGGCTAAAGGATAACCTGCAAAAAGCGGATTCT
>JAJRXT010000106.1 GCA_024276125.1 bacterium | reverse complement strand
GGCGGGTTTGAAACCCGCCCCTACATCTGGAGGGGACATGCCCCTATCCTAGGTAAATTTTATGTTAATTAAATCTACATAAAACATCAACTAGCTGATATATTAAAACATTTTAGTTTTTCTTATGTCGAACTCAGGTTATAATAGAATAAGTATCTAACTGAAAAAAAAATTAAATTCTAGATATTGCACATTATAATTTATTCCCTTGTAGAACTAATTATAATGTGTTAATTCAGTAGGTTATAAGTTATGAAAGACAAGCTCTTGAACTTAATAATATAATTATCTAAATTCTCTGTGTACCTCTGTGCCCTCTGTGGTTAAAAAGTAGTTAAAAAGACAAGGACTAAACCATGACCCATTATCTATTACTAATCTTAAGCGCAGTATTAGTCAATAACATAATACTTGCGCGTTTTTTGGGTACTTGCCCGTTTCTGGGGGTATCGCGTAAGGTTGATACCGCCTTAGGTATGGGCATGGCGGTAATTTTTGTGCTTACAGTATCCGGCGTAATGACTTGGGCGATTGCCAATTATATTCTGGCGCCGTTAAACATAGAATACTTACAAACTATTGCCTTTATTTTGGTTATTGCCGCCTTAGTACAGTTGGTGGAAATGGTTATCCAAAAAACCTCTCCGGTCCTAAATCAAGCGCTGGGTATTTATTTACCGCTTATTACCACCAATTGTGCGGTATTGGGTGTGGCGATAATAAATATTCAGGAAGAATATACCTTTATTGAGGCGCTTTTGTTTTCCTTAGGCTCTTCAGTGGGATTTGCTTTAGCGCTGGTTTTATTTGCCGGAATACGCGAGCGTATCGCTCTGTCGCCGGTACCCAAACCCTTTCAGGGTATGGCAATCGGTCTTATTACAGCGGGGTTGCTATCGCTGGCCTTTTTCGGTTTCATGGGACTGGTTAAATGAATAAAAAAACAAAATTTAACCACAGAGAACACGGAGGTACACAGAGAATTAACAAAAAAACCTCTGTGGAACTCTGTGGTTAATATTTATTTTGACCTTTTGATCTTCTATGTCAGTTACCCCCGATATTGTATTCATATATTTAGACTGCACCACTTTTATATATCGGGGAGCTGGCTATCATTTGGGCGCCGGTTATGTGCAGGCGTATTTAAGGCGCCAAGGGATAGCCACCATTGCATTAACCGCCGGAGGGCAGCTTAAATTATCCGATTTGGCCGATATAATCATATCAGCAGCCGCTCCAATAGTCGGTTTTACCTGTTATGATTCCAATTATTACCTGTCTAAATTATTAGCCGAATCCATAAAAAAGCAACGACCTGATATCAAGATCATAATGGGCGGGCCTTCGGCCACCTTTTCGGATAGATTGATCATGGGCGATACGTTGGCGGTGGATGTATGCGTACGCGGCGAGGGTGAGTATACCATGGCGGAACTGATCCCCCGCTTAAAGTGCAATGAAAAACCAGCCGGTATATGCGGGATTACATATCGTGATTCGGGCGATATTATAAGGGAGGATGAACGCAAAAGAGGCGGACAATTAGATAAATTCCCCTCCCCTTATTTAACGGGTATATTTCCTATTAATAAAGATACGCTGGCCGATATTGGCAGAATGGGTGTATCAACATCGCGCGGCTGTCCTTATCATTGTACGTATTGCAATTTTGCCGCCATGTCCGGTCATACTATCCGGCATTATCCGGTAGATATTGTACTTGGCGAGCTTGAGCGTATAAATACTGCGGCTTGCCGCTATCTGCCGGCAGGACAAAAGCTGAGACTGGCTATACAGGATGATGCGTTCAGTATTAACCTTAAGCGGGCAAAGGATATATGTAAGGGGATTATAAGGCGTAACATAGAGCGGCTTAGCCTTAGTTGCGAGACCAGAGCAGATCGTATTGACAGGGAATTATTGCAATTAATGCAACAGGCTGGTTTTACGCATATAAATTTTGGTTTAGAAAGCGCCGTACCGCGTATTTTAAGAATCATAAAAAAGGTGGGGACTGATTTAGCACAAAATAAAGACTATAGCGCTGAAGAAAATTTTTTAAGACAGACTAAACAAGCAATTAACTGGTGTAATAAGATAGGGCTTAAATCTACGGTAAGCATTATATCTGGGCTGCCGGGTGAAAGTTTTAAAGACGGACTGGCCACATTAGATTTTGTAAAAGGATTGGGCGTAACAGAGTATCTGCATAACAGGTTACAATTACATGCGGGTACGCAGCTATTTGAAAAACAGGCCAAATACGGGATAAGCGCCGCCCCGTCCATATGGGGGCTGCCCTATGAGACAAAATGCAGCTATAATACTAAACAGATACCGGTTGCTGATAATAAAAAACTATGCGACAGCGGAAATGTGATGCAGGAGCTACATTATTTGTTTAATATTCAGCGGCTTTTGAGTATAGCTGGTAAGGGGGATAGGCCGGCTGATATTTTATTAAAACAGGTTGAGGGGATTTCTGCGGAATTATTAGGCTGGTTGGGCGGCTTTATTTCACCAATGGTAAAAATTGCGGTAATAAATGATGATCCATTATTATTTAAGCGCAAGGAGAGTCTACAAAATATAGTTAATACGGATTCGCCAGTTTTGAGTTTCAGCCGTTTAGTATCAGCGGAAAAGCTTGTCTACCCCGAGAAAAGGACTCCGCCCTCCAATGCTGTTGACTTAAGGTGGAAACCTGTCATTCTGGGGCTGGAGGCCGAAGAATCTCCCCCCGCAATAGCGAGCAGATTCTTCACTCCACTCCGTTACATTCAGAATGACAATTTACTTAAGTCAACAGCATTGTCCCAATGGGGAGAAGAACAGAGTTCACATACTTTTAGCGGAGAATACCTCTGGCGGCACGGCATTATGCAGGATAAGCCCTATTATGAAACACATCTGCACCGCTTTTATTTTGTACCTTTTAGCAGGTTAGGCAAATTAAGGGGTATAATATCTGAGGATAATTATTCTAAAGCGGTAGTTTTTTTAAGTTTACAGGAAGATGAGGATATAGCGGCATTAGATAAGGCGGCTGGGCTTGTAGCTAAAAGCGGTTTTTCGGGATTGCCGGCTGAACTTGTAAAGTTTTACTGTGTTTTTATAAACGAATGCTGTTGGCGGATGCAGTCTTGTGGAATTAGCGGCGGAAATTTATCCAGATTAATAATAGATAAAAAAAATCAGCTTAGCTGCTGTTTACATGGTAAACTAATAGGTAAGGTTGGCGATGATATAGGGGTAATCAAAAAAAGGCTCATTGCATATAGAGGCGCAGAATTGGCAAGACGCAATTGCAATCAATGCGAGTTGTATAAAACGTGCGCAAAGTGCATTTTCCCGCCGGTTGCGGCTAGTGTATATTGCGAGCTTATGCGAAGGCGGTACGGCATAACCGGTTTAATAAAGACGATGCCTTATATAAGGGCTGCTTGGCTGCATAAGAATCTGCCGGAGGGAATTCATGAGGCTATATTAGGCGCTTTAGGGATTAAGGATAAAAACAGGCTTGATTTGTTGGCTAGATTGATTAGTTAACTTATGTTACGCAAAACTTGCTTCTTAAAGTAGGGTGGATCAAGCCTGTATTGGGAGTAAGCCTAAAAAAATATGTTAAGCCTACATTTTATGACAGTTGCGGATCCACCATACTTAGCCTATAAGTAATTGTAGAGGCGGTGGATTCTGGGTAATCATTATTTAATTGTATTGTCCTTAATTTATGACATATATCTATTATATCAGACCCCTTAATCCACCCTACTGTAGCGTTATGAGATTTTTTTGTGTAACATGAGTTAGGAATTTTAAAATTCTCATGTAGAAGCGCCATCCTTGGCGCGATAGGTTTGCGGTTGGAAGCTGAAAGTCGCGGCAAAATGCCGCTCCTACAATAATAAGGACACCTACCATGATTGAAGCCATATTAACCATTGGCGGAATTGGTTTGATATCCAGTTTGGGTTTGGGGATAGCCGCTAAGAAATTTGCGGTTGAAATTGACCCTAAAATTGAAGCGGTGGACAATGCGCTGCCCGGGGTTAATTGCGGAGCCTGCGGATTTGCCGGCTGTCACGGTTTTGCAGAGGCTGTAGTTGCGGGTTTAGCTGAGGTTAACGGTTGTCTGGCCGGCGGAGAATCGGTTGCCTGTAAGGTAGCCGCTCTCATGGGAGTAGAAGCCGGGGCAGTAGATAAGATGATAGCTCGGCTTATGTGTCAGGGCGGTATAAATAAGACCAAATTAAAGTATCAATATATGGGGATCAATGATTGTCAGGCGGCCAATTTACTGGCCGGCGGTAACAAGGCTTGCGCCTTTGGCTGTCTTGGTCTGGGATCATGCGCTTGGGTATGTCCGGTTGAGGCTATAAAGATTAGCGATGACGGGCTGGCTTTGGTGGATGAGGGCTTGTGTATAGGCTGCGGTAAGTGCGTTGATATATGCCCTAAAAATGTTATAAAATTAGCGCCGCATAATCAAGCCGTTACTGTATTATGTAACTCAGTTGACAAGGGAGCGTTGGTTAGAAAGCAATGCCAAATCGGCTGTATCGGCTGTATGAAGTGTAAAAAGGTTTGTCCTGAAGACGCTGTCAGTATAAATAGTTTTTTGGCTCATATTGACCCTGATAAATGCAGCAGTTGCGGCGCATGCGTAAAGAACTGTCCCACCAAATGTATTCGCAGTATATAGCATTCTTAAGGTAGCCGTCATTCTGAGCGGAGCGAAGAATCTACCCCTATATGCGAGCGGATTCTTCGGCCTTCGGCCTCAGAATGACAAGACTTTTGCTTATAGCAATTCCGATAGGCTCATATTTTGCCGCAACAGGAAGCGCCGCAATTTTTTTAGGGCGGCATCTTCGATTTGTCTGATACGTTCTCTGGTAAGTCCCTGCATTCTGCCGATATATTCTAGTGTTTTCGGCTCTCCGTCGTCTAGTCCGAAGCGTTTTGATACTATATCTTTTTCCTGTTCATTTAATATTCTCAAGAGTCCGCTGATAATTTTTTTTCTCCTGCCGATTGATATTTGGTCAAGCGGAGAAATTACGCTGTGATCTTCAATAACATCAAGCAGTGAATTACCTTCTTTTTCTCCAATTTCGTAATCTAGGGAAATTGGCGCATGAGACAGTTTTATTATGCATGAGACTTTTTCTTCGGTTAAATTCAATTTTTCGGCCAGTTCTTTATGCGTAGGTTCGCAGCCGTTTTTTTGTACCATGCCTTGTAAAATGCGGAATAATTTATTCACCATTTCCGCCATACTAACAGGCAGGCGTACCAAGCGCGAATTTTTGGCAATAGAGCGTACAATGGATTGTCTTATCCACCAAGCGGCATAGGTGCTGAATTTATATCCCATATCGGGTTTAAACTTTTCTACTGCTTTTATTAGCCCTAAGTTTCCTTCTTCTATAAGATCATTAAATGACAGACCGCAGTTTAGGTATTTTTTGGCTACGGCAATTACCAGTCTTAAATTAGACTTAATCATTTTTTCGCGGGCGGCCTGATCGCCTTGTTCCACTTTTTTTGCCAGTGCAAATTCTTCTTTTGCTGACAGCACATTTATTTTGCTTATTTCTTTAAAATATTTTTGCACCGGCGTCGGACTGGATTTTTTGTCGCGGTCTATACTTATACGCGAGTTATTTTTTTTATTATCAATATTATTTCCAGCAGCATTTCCATATTTGGCTTTACAAATACTCAGTTTTTCCATTTTATATCATCCTTATTTGTTGAGCCTTTATTCTACGGTTTTAAATCGCTGACCATTCTCACTAACAAATCAAATTTTATTAATAGCTGATTTATTTTTATCAATAAACAGCTTTACGTTTTGTTATCATAAACAGCAAGATATATACCCTAAGTGACAGATGAGGTAATTCTTGTAGGGCTTTAAGTATGTTATCGTATGTTATTCAACTAGTTAGCTTTGGTAAAAAAATAAATTCAGAGCTAAATATTATACTTTACGTAAATGGACAAAATATATTAGATGTATTGATTTTGGGCGTTTGGGTAACAATTTGTATTTTTTGATTTGTTTTTGCAATATGGGCTTGACAATCGGCCTAATTCAGGCTTTAACAACCCCCGATTAATCGGGGTTTTTTACCTGTATACCGGCTTTATAACCTGAAAATTTGACGCTTAAGGCCGCATATTTCATGAGATATAACAGATGTAGGCAAAAACCGCGAGGAGATTCTTCACGAAGTTTATCCTTGAACAAAGCGAGGAGCTTCGCTGTACTCAGTAATGATAAACGTAGAAGTGAACAACCCTGCTGTATTGACGCTGGTTTTTTGGAAACGGCTGTGGTATTCTAAAATGAAAAATTATACCTACTCACTGTGAGGTTAAATTGTGAAGTTTACCAAAATCAACGCTAATGTTAAATTGGGGAAAAATGTAGTCTTATCCGACTTTGTCAATCTATACGCTTGTCAAATTGGAGATAACTCAAAAATAGGTAGATTTGTTGAGATTCAACAGAATACCGTAATCGGCAAAAATGTAAACATTTACAATTT
>JAJRXT010000105.1 GCA_024276125.1 bacterium | reverse complement strand
ATTCTGTGCATTATACGGCGGCCACGGCGTTTGTTTTTCTTGCGGTTGTTCTATCTGTTCTGCGGCTGTTTGTTCAGGCTGTTCTTTTTCTTCTTCAGGTTCGTTATACGGCGGCCACGGCGTTTGTTTTTCTTGCGGTTGCTCTATCTGTTCTGCGGCTGTTTGTTCAGGCTGTTCTTTTTCTTCTTCAGGTTCGTTATACGGCGGCCACGGCGCTTGTTTTTCTTGCGGTTGCTCTATCTGTTCTGCGGCTGTTTGTTCAGGCTGTTCTTTTTCTTCTTCAGGTTCGTTATACGGCGGCCACGGCGCTTGTTTTTCTTGCGGTTGCTCTATCTGTTCTGCGGCTGCTTGTTCAGGCTGTTCTTTTTCTTCCGGTACATTATACGGCGGCCACGGCGTTTGTTTTTCTTGCGGTTGCTCTATCTGTTCTGCGGCTGTTTGTTCAGGCTGTTCTTTTTCTTCTTCCTGTGCATTATATGGCGGCCACGGCGTTTGTTTTTCTTGCGGTTGCTCTATCTGTTCTGCGGCTGTTTGTTCAGGCTGTTTTTCTTCTTCCGGTACATTATATGGCGGCCACGGTATATCTTTTTCTTGCGGTTGCTCTGCTTGTTTGTGTTTTATGCGCTCAGGAGTGCGCCTTTTAGTTGTAACCTTCTTTTCCGGCGGATACGGCGGTCTAGGAATACGAGTATCTGGAGATATTTGACGTTTGGGTGCGGCTGCTTTTGTTGCTTGAGGTATTATTCGTTTTGGAGCTGCCTTTTCTTCAGATGGAGGCGATTGTCTGGAGACTTGAGCCTCAGGTTGTATTTTATGCTTAGGCGGCGGCGCTGTATGTATTGCTTGTGGTCTTCGTTTTGGCGGTATTTTTGTAAGATCAGCCGGTTTTGTTGACCATGGTGTTTGCGTTCCGGGGTGCATTGGACGTTTTGTAGTTGTTGTTGTAGTTGTTGACTTGGGAACTACTACATGGCGTTTTGGCGGTACTGCCGAATAAGGCTTTTGTGCTGCTGATTTTGTAACTTTAGGCTTATTGAGCACAGGCTGTGCAAATGGATTTTTATACAGTATTGTATATACAGGACCGTGCGCTCTTAGCTCGCTACGGACTAAGCTTATATTTTCAACCTTAAATGAAAGAGTGCTGGGAAGGGATAAGTTACTGAAAGTCAGCATAAATCTTTCCCGATTTACTAATTTTCTTATTCTACCTAAGGTCAAGTGCGGTCTGAATTCACGCACGTCAGCCGCAAGTCCGTTGTGTTTTAATTGCTCTTGAATCCCTTGATGTAGTTTTATTAATTCCGGTGGAGTGTTCTTGAAACTAAGCCAAATAACACGCGGCTGCCAACTGTCAGGGAAAAATTCAATTTGAGAAAAGGTAATATTAAATGATTTGACAGTCGTTGATGCGGTTTTCAGGATATTTTTTATTTTATCCAATTGTTTAATGTTTACATCCCCTAAAAACCTAATGGTAAGGTGCATGTTTTGGGGTTTAACCCAGCTTATTTTGTCTGGCAGCTCAATTAATGGATTGTATAATGGGTTATATATCCCCGCAATTTTTGAACCTAGATCAAGAGGAATTTCCAAGGCAATAAAAGTTCTTATTCTTTCGTTATGCTCTTTATGTATCTTTTTTCCCATCAAATCCAATGGTAAAACTCCTCTAAACTAAAAAGCTTGTTTAAAAATTACTGCATTTTTATTTGATAAAGCCTATTATAAATTTACCATTAAAGTTTCTTAAAGCAAGTAATGAAAAAAAGATAATTTACTAATACGCCAAACGTTTCTTTATTCCTGTTTTTTTTTACGCTTTACATTGCAACGATTATTCAAGTTTATCTTCTTCTGCCGGCTCTATTACTGTATATAGCGAGTTACCGTTTCTTATGCGCAAGATAAGAATACTTTCGTTATCCTTAATCGAAGCCATAATTTTCTGGTAAGACTCAAGCGTATCAATTTTATTATGGTTAACTTCCACGATTAAATCCCCGGGACGAATTCCGGCCAGAGCTGCCCGTCTACCTGGCGTTACTGCTGAGACCAATACGCCCTCTTTTTCGCTGATACCGAATTTTTTGGCTAACTGCGGAGTTAACTCCTGAACTTTCATACCGTAGTTATCCGTTTTTTCAATATCTTCTTTTCGAGGTTCATCTTTTTGTTTACCCATGGTAATGGCTATAGTTTTTTCTTTTTTATCTCGTAAAATTAATAATTTTATTTCTTTATCCGGCGGAGTAGCTGCTGCCAAGCGTGATAATTGTGCGGGATCATTAACTTTTACATTATTGAATTTTAAAATTATATCTCCCACTTTAAGGCCGGCGGTCTCTGCCGGATCGCCTTTAAATACCTGTCCTACCAATACTCCAGTTCCTTCTTCTACGCCGAATTGTTTGCCTAAGCCTTCGGTTACCTGTTGAATACCAATACCCATCCAGCCGCGAATCACCTGTCCATGTTTAATCAATTGCGCCATTATGTTACTGGCCATATTAATTGGAATGGCAAACCCTATACCCTGGCCGGAGGCAACAATAGCAGTATTAATTCCAATAACTTCGCCTCCGATATTTACTAACGGGCCGCCGCTGTTGCCATGGTTAATGGATGCGTCGGTTTGAATAAAATTTTCATAAGCCGCTATTCCGATATCAGAACGTCCGGTAGCGCTGACTACGCCGACTGTAACCGTACGGTCCAAGCCAAAGGGATTACCAATAGCAATCGCCCATTGCCCTACGCGGCATTTATCGGAATCACCGAGTTTTGCTACTGCCAGCTTATGTCCATTTGGGTTAATCTTTATTATTGCTACATCTGTTTTGGGGTCTTTGCCGATAACTTCGCCCTTAAACTTGGTTTTATCCGATAACCTGACTTCTATTTTGTCCGCCTTTTCCACTACATGATTATTGGTTAGTATATAACCATCTGGACTTACAATTAATCCTGAGCCTAAACTTTTTTGCGGAATCTCTCCCTGCGGAAGATTCTTAAAAAATTTCCGATAAAGGTCTTCTCCAAAAAAATCTTTAAAAGGACCTTCAAAATCTCGGTTTCCAAAACTTTCTTGCGGATGTTTTGCCTTATATGTTGTACTGATATTTACTACCGCCGGTTTAACATCTTCGGCTACACGAATAAATGCCTCTTCCAAAGACTCTAGTTGAGAAATGCCTTCCTCTGAGCAGTAAACAGAGCGAACGCTCAGAGCATTAATAACAATTACCGCTAAAAAACAATGTATAAAGCTACGTTTAATTATTTTTTTCACAACTCGTACCCCCGTTATTTTGTGACAGTTCCTATGGAACCTGAATTCGACATAAAACTCGTTGATTTTACTGCCTTGCAGGGGCGGCGGCGTGTCTCCGCCCGTAATTAGGGAGGGGATAAGCACCAATGCAATTAATTTAAATTTTATGTTACAATAAAAAGCTTTTTTTATCTGTCATTTTTCAGCTTTCAGCCGAAAAATCTTATTTGCATACGCGGGCAGATTCTTCACTGCGCTTCGCTTTATTCAGAATGACAACTATGTAATAACATTTTAATATTCTTATGCCGAACTCACGTTATGGAAGATATAGAAAGATAAAAATTAACCACAGAGGGCGCAGAGAGACACAAAGTTTTTTTTATTAATTCTTTGTGTACCTTCGTGTTCTCTGTGGTTAAATTATGTTTTTTTTCTTAAATTATCTATTTTTTTTATTTCTGTTATTAAATCTTCAATTTGTTCTAAGTTCAGCGAATTGGCTCCATCGCAAAGCGCAGTATCAGGTGTTGGATGCACTTCCCAAAATATAGCGTCTATACCGACGGCTGCCGCTGCCAGCGATAATGGCGCTATAAATTCCCGCTGACCGCCGGAGCGCTTACCCGCGCCGCTTGGTAATTGCACTGCATGTGTAGCATCAAAGACCACCGGATAGCCCAAGGCACGCATAATAACCAAAGACCGCATATCTACCACCAGATTATTATAACCAAAGCTAGTACCCCGTTCTGCTAACAGTATATTATGATTACCGGTTGCTTCCAGCTTTTGAACTACATTTTTCATATCCCAGGGCGCCATAAACTGACCCTTTTTTACATGAACCGGCTTACCCGTACCAGCCGCCTCCATAAGTAAATCCGTCTGCCGGCAAAGCAAAGCTGGAATTTGCAGTATATCCACCACTTCCGCCGCCGGAGCAATTTGATCTGTTTGATGTATATCTGTAAGCAGCGGCAGAGCAGTTTCCTGCTTAATTTTTTTTAGAATTTTTAGTCCGTCAGTCAAACCTGGACCGCGGAAAGAATCAACTGAACTGCGATTAGCTTTGTCAAATGAGGCTTTAAAAATTAACGGGATATCGCATCTATTGGCTATTTTTTTTAATCTTTGCGCAATAGACAGGCTTAAGACCTCGTTTTCTATCACACAAGGACCTGCAATCAAAACCAATGGATGATTACCGCCGATTTTAATCTTTCCGACTTCTACAATTCTGGTTGGTAAGCCGTTAGTTGACATAAGAGGATAAATGATAAGATATAAACGTGAATCTAACTATAGGGGCGGGTTTTCAAAACCGCCTTTCCTGCCGATCTAAAGGTTGGCATCTACCAAACATCACCCGACAGCTGATGTTTCGGTTTGTATCAAGCCGAAACTGTTCAAGGACAGCGCTCTTCCGGTATTTTGGGAATCATTCCCAAAACACAAAATCTGTTGTTTAATTAGTAGTACGCCTATGGTGCGGACTATTGTAGATACCGACCTTTAGGTCGGCTTGTCAGACATATAAAGCAAGTCGTAAGGCTAACGCAAGCGACTGCCGACCTTAAATCGGCATCTACTTACAATAAAACCAATAAGTTGTTATGTAGGAGCCATTCTTGGCTTTATTTTTCGGGGCGTCCCACCTCGAAACGATTGCCCGCCGCCGGATGTTTCGGGATAAGACATCCCGAAACATAACCGGAAGCCGCGGCTGGAAGCCGCTCCTACAATTGCCGCCATAGACGGCTTAAGTTCCAATTTTCCAAGAATTTAGATATTCTTCCTGCTGAGCGGTTAATTTATCTACTTTAACCCCCATAGCATCTAATTTAAGTCTGGCAATATCATCATCCAAGTCCTTAGGTACATCATAAACCTTATTCTCAAGTTTGCCTTTATTTTTAACCACGTACTCAGCAGCTAAAGCCTGATTGGCAAAACTCATATCCATAACCGATGAGGGATGTCCCTCTGCGGCTGCCAGATTGATTAACCTGCCTTCTCCCAATATATTAACATGGCGGCCGTTATTTAAGGTATACTCTTCTACATATTCTCTAATCCTGCGCTTTGCCGTAGTTATAGTCTCAAGACCTTCAATGTCAATTTCTACATTAAAGTGACCGGAATTGCCGATAATAGCGCCATCCTTCATTTTCTCAAAATGTTCCTTGCGAATAACTGCAATATCGCCGGTTAAGGTAATAAAGAAGTCTCCCAAGGGAGCGGCATCAGCAATCGGCATAACGCGATAGCCGTCCATAACAGCCTCTAATCCGCGTAATGGATCGACCTCAGTCACAATTACATTAGCGCCCATACCGGATGCGCGCATTGCAAAACCTCTGCCGCACCAGCCGTAACCGCAGACAACTACAGTAGAGCCGGCAAACAGGCGGTTAGTAGCGCGGATAACGCCGTCTACCGTACTTTGTCCAGTACCGTAACGATTATCAAATAAATGTTTGGTCTGGGCATTATTTACAGCAATAACCGGAAATTTTAATACCCCGTCATTTGCCATACTGACCAATCTGATAACTCCGGTGGTAGTCTCTTCAGTTCCGGCCAATAGCTCTTTAGCTAATTGCGGGCGTTCTTGGTGGATTGTAGAAACCAGATCAGCCCCGTCGTCCATAGTAATATGCGGAGAGATATCTAATGCGCTGTTTATATGCTTATAATAGGTATCATTATCCTCTCCCTTTATCGCATAAACCGATATCTCATCATGTTTAACCAAAGATGCGGCCACATCATCTTGCGTACTTAATGGATTGGATGCGCAAAGCAACACTTCTGCGCCGCCGGCCTTAAGCGTCTGCACCAAACTTGCGGTCTCTGTAGTTACATGCAGACAAGCCGCTAAGCGAATACCCTTTAAGGGCTGTTCTTTGATAAAGCGTTCCTTTATCAGGTTTAATACGGGCATGCTTTGATTAGCCCATTCAATACGAAGCTTGCCCTTTTCGGCTAAACTTATATCTTTAATATCATAATTCATTAACAAATTCTCCTAAAATAATTAGGGGCGTGTCGCCCAATCCGATGTTTCGGCCTGTTCCCAGGCCAAAATCCATAATATATTCTTATTTATAAGGATAGTTGTCATTTAAAACGGAGCGTAAGCGCAGTGAAGAATCTGCTAGCTATTGCGTAGGGAGATTCTTCGCTCCGCTCAAAAATGACATTCTTTGACAGTATAGTAAGGGATTACAGTCCAGCGCCGCTTCTTAGGGCGTCTGCTTTATCTGTTTTCTCCCAAAGATATTCAGGCTCAGTACGACCGAAATGACCGTAAGCGGCAATTTGGCGGTATATAGGTCTGCGCAGATTAAGGCTTTCAATAATACCCTTTGGATTAAGCGCAAAATTTGCTCTTACTAACTCTTTAATTTTTTCTACCGCTATTTTACCGGTACCGAAGGTATCCACCATAATAGATACGGGTTCAGGCACGCCTATAGCATACGCTAATTGCACCTCGCAACGATCGGCAAGACCTGCGGCTACAATATTTTTGGCGATATATCTGGCCATATAAGATGCGGAGCGGTCTACCTTAGAGGGGTCTTTACCGGAAAAACATCCCCCGCCGTGACTGCCTACGCCGCCGTATGTATCCACAATAATCTTACGTCCGGTAAGACCGGTATCGCCCATGGGACCTCCGGTAACAAACCTGCCGGTAGGATTTATGTGATATACAATATGATCAGCGCGCAGCTCTTTGGGTATGATAGCTTCAATAACTTCTTTGGTTATTCCCTTTTTTAAGTCCTCGTTACTTACTTTATCGCTATGCTGAGAAGATATAACCACGGTATCTACAGCTACAGGTTTATTATCCACATATTCAATAGATACCTGCGATTTTCCGTCAGGTCTTAGAAAATCTAGTATGCCTTCTTTGCGGACATAAGCCAGTCTTTTGGTTAATTTATGCGCAAGCATAATAGGCAGCGGCATAAGCTCCGGCGTTTCATTACAGGCATAGCCGAACATAAGACCCTGATCGCCTGCGCCGCCCACGTCAACGCCCATAGATATATCGGGTGATTGTCTGGTTACCGCATTAATAACCCCGCAGGTTTCATAATCAAAGCCATAACTAGAACAGGTATAGCCTATATCTTTAACCACCTGTCGGGCAATTTCAGTAACCTGTATATTCGCCAAAGTGGTAATCTCACCGGCTACTACAATCAAACCGGTAGTTAGCAGCGTCTCACAAGCCACTCTACCCGTAGCATCTTCAGTTAATACGGCATCTAAAACTGCATCAGATATTTGATCTGCGATTTTATCAGGATGGCCTTCAGTAACCGATTCTGAAGTAAAAATGTAATCTTTTCTGCTCATTAGGATTCCTCCCCCCAAATTGTATCTAATAATTAAAAAATTCTGCTTAATATAACCTATCTTTGCACCGCTTGTCAATAAAAAGTGTTTTTTTCAGGGCTGTTTACTTCTATAGTCTGTCATTCTGAAGGCTGAAGAATCTCCCCCCCCCCCCCGCAATAGCAAGCAGATTCTTCACTCCGCTTCGCTGCACTCAGAATGACAGAAAACAAGTCATTTGTAGCCGCCAACCTTTAGGTCGGCAGCTACGTAAAGGTATACCAAACCTATTTGCCCTCAAAATTGTAGGCATCAGAAACCTCGCCTTTTAAGATTTTTGAAGCTATATAAAATAAAAAAGGTTTTAGGCGTTTTTTATCTTTAGCAATTTTATAATAGCGGATAAATGAATTTTTTGGTATATAAATTTTTCTTTGACGCTTTTTCATATAAATAGCGCCTCTTTTGCAGTCGGAAATACAAGCAGAACACCCCAAACAGCGCTCTTTTTGAATGCCTGCCTTTTTTTCGTTTGATTTATCCGTTAGATTAATCGCCCGCACATGACATTTATCAATACAAAGACCGCAGCCGCTGCATTTTTCTTTATCTATATCGGCGATAAAATCCGTAGGGGATACCGCATGATTAATCTGTAAATCATTTATACCCTGAAGCAGCTCGCAGCAACAGCCGCAGCAATGGCATATAAACGTAGGATCGTCTTTAACATTATCCGTAAGGTGTATCAAGCCCAATTTTTCTGCGTTATCCAGAACTTTAAGCATCTGAGTCTGAGACGCCCTTTTGGCAAAGCCGCGGCGCACAAGATATTCAGCGGCAAAGCCCAACCCCATACATACTTCAACAGGCGCTTTACAGGCCTTATTTAAAAAACCGGCCTTCCGGCGGCAAAAACAGGGTTGAATGGAATAATAAGAAACTCGCCGGATTATATCGGATACCTGCTGATATGAATTTACTTTGCGAGTTAAGTTCGGGATGCTTTTCTCATAAACTAATGTACGCGCCATGGGGGTTTTAGAAGCAAAAAATTCCCGCCCCATTTCATTGCGAAAGCTTTTCTCCATTAATTGAGCAATTTCACCTAACGGCAAATCGCTGTTTAGACGCATAAAGGTAAATTCAAAAAAACCGAAGATAGAAGGCGCCAGTAAAAATAACTTGGTCTCCCGCGGGGTAAAGTCTATCACCACGCCCTTTTGCGCCATTGCCTCTAAAATCTGCTCAAGACGAGGTATGTCTATATGCGTTTTATAAGAAAGCTCCTTTAGGCTAGCCGGTCCTAAGGGGAATTTAGAACCCACCCGCGCCTCATCCTTGGTATATAAAATTTGTAAGATTTTATAAATTTCCTGCGTATCCGGCACGCCGATCTGATATTGATTCAACCTTTTTATCAGATCATGGTAGGGCTTTTGCGGTAAGTGTTCTAAATGTCCCATTTTGTACTGCCTTAGGTATAAAATATAGGTGCGGGTTTTTAAACCCGCTTGTTTGTCTGTATGTCGTGTCATTCTGAGTGCAACGAAGAATCTTTCATCCTACGCAAGCAGACCCTTCGCTCAGGGTGACAATTTAAGAATAATTAAAACTTATTATAGACAACATCGAATCAAGTAGATATCTTTCGGTATGTCCCATGCCGAAAGTGACCCGCTTCTGAACAATTAGTTTCGGGATGTTTCATCCCGAAACTAATTTCTTGTACTAAAAACCCAATATTGGTTAAAACCAAAATTTTAAACCGGTTGATATTTGTATATTATTTAGGTTAAGTTCTTCCGTAAGCTCATCTTCTGCGCTTTCCCCCGCATATTCTACTTTAACCTTAACCTTTCCGTCAGGAGACAACAATAACATTCTTATATCAATGATATTCCAAGAAAAGTTTTCATTAAAAAAATAATCACCGCCAAGTCCCAATGCAAATGCAAATGAATCCTCTATATCAAGTTTAAGAGATACGTCTGCATCATAGCCATAGTAGTCAAGCAATTCCTCGATATCTCTCGCTAGTTGCTCTATATCGTCTCCTTCATCACAATCATTGAAACTGTAGCCTAATCCCACATACAAATGTCCGGCTAAGCCGCGTTTTTCCGTGGGTATGCTTTGCATACCAATCATAAACAAAAGCGGGGTTATTGTAGCTTCTCCTATCTCGAAGTCATTTTCCGTCAATTCTGTTTCAAAACGCTGTAAATCAATTCCCAATGTAAGCCCAACTGGAAAACGGTAAGTTGTATTTATTCCAAATGCAAAGCCATTATCCCATTCTGTATCCGAATATCCATCTATAGCTTCATTTGCAATACTGGTAACCAGTCCGCCCTGAACACCAATAGCAATTTTACCCTCTTCAGCAAACAATTGATTACTACTGACAAAAACCAAGATTAAAGCTGCTAAAACAACCATAAGTGCTGCATAAATATTTTTTTCCTTCATTCTTTTCCTCCATTGTTTTTGTTTAGATATATGCCCTTTGTTTTTTTGTACACATGGACAACATGAGTTGTATTACTGTTACCTAATCGAGCAAAAAATTCCGATGTTTCGGCATGTACCCACGCCGAAACATCGCGGATAAATACATAAACTTGTATTAACACTACCCCAGTTTCTCTGTTATAGCATCGGCCACATCAGAAGTGCCAACTGCCGTTGGATCATCGCGGGTGGGCTTCATATCATAGGTTACGTCTTTACCTTCGAGTATAATCTCTGCAATAGCATTCTCCAAACGCTGCGCCGCCTCCATTTCATTTAGATAGCGCAGCATCATAACTCCGGAGAGCATCATAGCCATAGGGTTTACCTTATTCAGCCCCTTGTACTTGGGAGCAGAACCATGAGTCGGCTCAAAAAGGGCAATTCCATCGCCGATATTACCGCCCGGCGCCAAACCTAATCCGCCAATAAGGCCGGCGGCTAAATCGGAGACAATATCTCCGTATAAATTCGGCAGCACCAAAATATCATATAATTCCGGCTTTTGCACCAGCTGCATACACATGTTATCTACAATACGGTCTTCAAAATCGATATCAGGGTAATCTAAAGCTACCTCACGGGCGGTACTTAGAAATAAGCCGTCGCTGTATTTCATAATATTGGCTTTATGCACGGCGGTAACCTTTTTGCGCCCGTTTGCTTTAGCATACTCAAAGGCAAAACGTACAATATTGGCGCTTGCCGTATAAGATATCGGTTTGATACTTACTCCCGAATCAGGAAGTATTTTATTACCCGATAATTGTTCTATATCATTAATTATTTTTTTGCAAGCCGGCGTATTTGCTTCAAATTCAATACCGGCATATAAATCCTCGCTATTTTCCCGTACGATAACCAGATCAATATTCTCATAACGGCTTCTTACCCCCGCATAGCTTTTGCACGGTCTAAGGCAGGCATACAGCTTAAGCTCTTTTCTTAAGGCTACGTTTACACTGCGGAATCCGCCTCCCACCGGAGTGGTAATAGGCCCTTTTATAGCGACTTTATTTTTTCTTATAGAAGCTAACACCTTATCCGGCAGCGGCGTTCCATATTCTTTTACTACATTTGCTCCGGCATGTTGTATATCCCAGTCGAATTTTACGCCGGTAGCCTCCAGCGCCTTTATGGTAGCCTCAGTAAGCTCGGCGCCCACTCCATCTCCCGGAATTAAAGTAATTCTATAACTCAACTTAAAAAAACTCCTTTCTTGAACATAGGCATGTTCGTATGTTTATGTTTTATGTTTCGGGATGTCTCAAACCGAAACAAATTGTTTGAGCGTTGATGTTTCGGGGGCGGGACACCCCGAAACATAGACCAAAAGTGGTCATTCTGAACGAAACGAAGTGGAGTGAAGAATCTGCCTATATCTGCGAGTAGATTCTTCGGCCTCCGGCCTCAGAATGACAGTTTTTGTGATGTCAGATTCTCAAATCTGACATTACCTTACAATTTGTAGCAGCCGACCTTTAGGTCGGCTGATGTTTACACTATTAATGTTTGGCTTAAAACAAGCCGAAAGATTAACAATGTAAACATCAAATAGCCGACTTAAAAGTCGGCGGCTACAAGCATCAGTTATTTTTTCAACCCGAATTTATCCATTCTGTATAATAATACATGGCGGGGTATTTTTAGGTAATCAGCCGTTTTGCTTTGGTTGCCATTGTGCAGCTTTAGCGCTTTTAGGATTAACTCTTTTTGAAAATCCTCAAAGGAAATACCTTCCGGCGGCAGATTAAAGCTTATTTTGCTTTCAGTATTTGTTTGTTTGTTTTGTTTCCAAGGCAAATCAGTAATATCTAATGTATCCGAATTACGCAACAGAAGCATCCGGTTAACTAAATTCTCTAATTCCCTGACATTTCCTTTCCAAGGATAGGCTTTTAATTCACTCAAGAAGTTATCAGTATAATTGATTTTTTCTCCCGGTGCAAATTTTCGCATAAAATGCTTAAATAAAAGTAAAATATCATCCGGTCGATCCCTTAACGGCGGAATTCTAATCGGCACTACATTTATCCGATAAAATAAATCCTCTCTAAAGCGCCCCTCTTTTATTAATTCCTCCAGATTTCGATTGGTAGCGGCAACAATACGTACATTTATTTGAGTAGGAGCTTCAGCTCCGATTACGTCAATTTGCTGTTCTTGTAATACCCGCAAAAGTTTACTTTGCAGCTCTAATGGTAACTCTCCAATCTCATCCAAAAAAATAGTGCCATTATTTGCTATTTTAAACTTACCCTGTTTGTCGCGCTGTGCGCCGGTATACGCCCCTTTTACATAGCCGAATAACTCGCTTTCCAATAATTCTTTGGGTATAGCCGCACAATTTATTACTACAAAGGCAGCCTGCCGGCGCGTACTTTCTTCGTGAATTGCTTTAGCCAGCAGTTATTTACCCGTACCGCTTTCCCCTTGAATAAGTACAGTTGCGGTAGATGGAGCTATTTTTTTTACTATCTGAAGAATGCTAAGCATATTATCAGATACGGTGATAATATGCCGCCCGCTGCCTTTTTGTTTTAATTCTTTTTTTAGTTTTGCATTTTCTTCCAGCAGACCGTAGCGTTCCAAAGCATGCTTTACGGTAAGGTTAAAATCATCTAAGTTAATAGGCTTGGTAATATAGTCATAAGCCCCCTGTTTCATAGCCTCTACCGCCATTTCCACCGAAGCAAATGCCGTAATCATAATCACCATTATATCAGGCTTTATGCGGTGCAACTCCTTTAAAACCTGTGTTCCATCCATACCGGGCATTTTCATATCAGTAATTACCAACTGGTAGTTTTTACCGGCAAACAAAGAAAGAGCCTCGCTCCCGCTATGTGCTATATCAACACGATAACCTTGTTCTGTAAGGTTAAACACCATAACCTCGCATAGGCTTATATCATCATCGATTAGCAGTATACGGTATGCTCTCATGCTTAACTTTCTATTGGAATCCACAAAGAGACTAAAGTTCCCTGTTGCGGCCGGCTGGTTATCTTAATGTTGCCCTGATGTTCTTTTATAATTCTATAACAAATAGCCAATCCCAAGCCAGTGCCATTGGACTTGGTCGTAAAGAACGGATTGAAAATATCGGACATATCCTCCGGCTTAATCCCACATCCCGTGTCGCCTATATTCAATTGCAGCCCTTCTTTTTTATCCAGAATAGCCTTTTTGATACTGACAGTCAATTTACCGCCATCAGGCATAGCCTGCATGGCATTTAACATAATATTTAGAAAAACCCGCCCCATTTGCCCCTCATCTAATTTAATTAGAGGCGGGCTGTCTGCAAAATCACGTATTATTTCTATATTTGCTGAGACAGCCTGCATTTTTAATAATCCAATAACTTCCTCTACTTTATTAATCAAATTTATGCGGGTACTCTGTAAAGGCTGGGGTTTGGCAAATGATAAAAAAGCGGTAAGTACTTTATTTAGCCGATCAGCCTCGCAATCCAGCACCTTTAGCATACGATGTTTTTTGTGCTCAGGCGGATAATCGACAGCTAATATGTTTACAGCGCCCTTAATAGAACTTAATGGATTGCGTATTTCATGAGCTAATCCAGCGCTTAGCTGGCCTATAGCGGATAGTTTTTCGGCTTGAAGCAAATCTTGTTTGGTCTGCTTTAATTCGACTAAGGATTTTTCCAAGCTTCTAGCGGTATTTAAGTGCCGCTCTTTTTCTTTTTTCTCTCTAGTAACCAGCATACCGGTAACTATTGCCACAGTATTATACAATACTATTTCCAACGCCTTTTCCACAGTACCCGCCGGGTCTACATGCCCAATGTGCAGCCAAAAAGCATGAGGCGCATATATCAGGCTGATACATACCTAAGAAAATAATGCGCCCTTAGTTCCATATGAAAAAGCGGAAAAAATAATCGGTATATAATACAGGCGCCGGTAAATATCATGAAAATAATGATATCCGGTGCTGGTATAATAATGGAAAATGGAAATCAGGAAAATCGAAGCATAAATTAAAGCTAAATCAAGATGCTTGCGCTGCATAGCCGCCTTGCTCGTAACAGGAATTCTATGTAATGCCGGCCTTAAGACCGGCAGCTACTGTAGGTTAACCCCCGAATTGTTCGGGTTAATCCTCATCGATTTTTTTACAAATACCGCGCGTGGACTCTTTTATAAAACCGACTAAATTATCTACCGGCTGGCAATCCTTTATTTGGTCTTCAATCTTTTCAAGCGCCTGAGCAGTGTTTAGCTGTGAATAAAAGAGCAATTTATAGGCGCTGTTTAGTTTTTTTATGGTATCGGAAGAAAATTTATGCCGCTTTAATCCTATAATATTTAATCCGTAAATTTTAGCTCTGTTGCCGGAAGCTATAGCATAAGGCACTATATCCTTACCAACTCCCGAGGCGCCGCCTACCATAGCATATGCGCCGATTCTTACAAACTGGTGAACCGGCGTTATCCCGCCTATAATAGCATGCTCGTAAACCCTGACATGTCCGGCCAAAGTGGCCGCATTAGCTAAAACAACATAATCTCCCAATTTACAGTCATGGGCAATGTGCGCATAAGCCATGATAAAGCAATTAGAGCCTATTTGCGTATTTGCTCCGCCCTCCGGCGTCCCGCGGCTTATGGTAACAAATTCGCGGATAATACTGTTATCGCCTATAGTAAGCCGCGTTTTCTCGCCTTTGTATTTAAGCGACTGAGGGGCGCCGCCCAATATTGTATGAGAGAATATCCGGCAATTCTTGCCAATGTGCGTTCCTTTTTCAATTGTCGTATACCTGTCAACCGTTGTATTATCCCCAATAACCGCCCCTTGCTCAATTATACTATATGCTCCTATTTTACAATTAGTTCCGATTTGGGCCAAGGGGTCTACAATTGCGGTGGGATGTATCTGCACATTATCTGCCATCACTTGCATCCTCTCCCCCTTTAAACTCGACAAGCGCAAGCAAATTACCTTCTGCCGCCAGCTTTCCGTCTATATAAGCCTCGCCTCTCATGCGCCAGCCCCGCCGATGTTTTTGCAATACCTTAAGCTCCATTCTAAGCTGATCGCCCGGCAACACCTGGCGTCTGAATTTAACCTTATCCATGCCCATAAAATATATCTCTTTTTCGCCGGTATTCCCCATAGACATAATGTATAACACACCCGCCACCTGAGCCATAGCTTCTATTATTAAAACTCCCGGCATTATAGGGCGTCCCGGAAAATGCCCCTCAAAAAACGGTTCATTTATAGTAACATTTTTTATCCCTACTATTCGTTCATTTTTTTCTAATTCCAATATCCTGTCTACCAACAAAAACGGATAGCGGTGAGGCAGTATTTCTTTAATTTCTTCTGCTTCCAGCATCAAAGCTCTCCTTAAAAAATTATATCCACATTAAATCCAATAATTTTCTCTATACACTGTTTAAGTTTGTTCCTATTCCCTTGTTTTATCAAAAACAGCAAATCAGAATCTACCAATGCCTGAAATATCCGGCTGCGCTTTTTTATGTCAGGAATCCTATCTAATACAAGCCTGCGGCATTCGCCGAGCAGTTCTACATATTCACCATATTCACCGCCAAATTTTTGTTCCAAGTCCTTGCGAGTCTTCTTAGCCAAAGCGGGGCTGTTACCGCCAGTGGAGATGCTTATAATAAAATCACCGCGCTTTACTATAGAAGGTACAATAAAATTGCATAATTCGGGTACATCTACGATATTTACCAATATGCCTAATCTTTCGGCATCCGCCGCTACCTGACGATTTACATCCTCATTATCTGTAGCGCAAACTACCAAAAAAACGCCGGCTAAATCGCCGGCTTGATATTTTCTGTTTATAATATTAAGTTTTTTTTCATCAGACCACTGCGCCAATTGCGGCGTATAGGTTGGGCTGATTAAACAAATTTTTGCGCCGGTAGGAAACAGGGCGGATGCCTTACGTTCAGCCACCGCACCGCCTCCGACTATAACACATTTTTTGTTTTTAAGGTCTAAATATACAGGATAATAACTAGCCAAACCAACTCCTTATGTATGATGCTAAAAAATTACTCAGATTAAATAAATATACGTAATATGTCCTTTATAGCGCCAATAAAGTCTCTCTTAAAACTATTCCAGCCGGATTCTTTCTTAAATCTTTGGCTGTCCAGTAAATTTTCATTGTCTTTTTGTTCAGCTTTATAGGCTGCTTCTGAATAAATCTGCTGGTCTTCCTGTTTTGCCCTGGCCCTTGCCCGCTCTGCTTCATTAGAATAATTTAAAGCAGATTTATGATAAGCAAGCTTATTTGAAGCGCTTTGAGATATCCAGATTCTTCCCGCTTTCTTGCGATGTTTGTAGGCATTTATTGCAACAGCTTTATTTCCAAGCTGCTCTTTAATTTGTGATACCAGGTTTTGGTTGCTTTCCTGACGTACTTTAAACAATAATTGCGGGTCTATCATTACAAGTTTTCTTGCCTCAGCTTTAGCTTTTTTGTCTTGCCTGTTCTTCTTTCTAAGATTTTCAGCTTTATTTACTGCTGTTTTTTTATTTGTTAATTGCTTATTGTTATTGTTTTTATGTACAAATTTGATAGCAAATACAGCTGAAATTATACATAATAAAATTATGAGAACCGTTTTTAAAATTCCAGCTAAATTAATATTAGTTGAATTAAAGGCTAATTTAAATAAATTAAGTAAATTGGTTTTATTGTCTGTTTTCATTTTTTTTATCCTGCTATTCTATCTTATTTTTAGCACTTAATTTTTTTTTTGTCAAATTTGGGTATATGGGTACTAAAGCCTAAAAATTAATATAGGTGGTAACATTAAGCCGTTTTTAGCATTGACAAACACATTTTCACGTGATATATAAAGTACGTACGCTGTATTCCTTTTTAATTTATTACGGGGGTGAAAAATGAATAAAGCCGATTTAATCGCCAAGATAGCCAGAGAGACTCAAACCACCAAGACGGCAGCGGAAAAGATGGTCAATTCATTTATGGCTACGGTCAAGGAATCGATTAAAAGAAACGAAACCGTGAGGCTGGCCAGTTTCGGCACCTACAGCATAGGATATAGGTCAGCCAGAAACGGAAGGAATCCTAAAACAGGGGAGAAAATTAGTATTCCAGCCAAAAAAACAGTAAAGTTTAAGGCAAGCGCCAATTTTAGTGATTATATAAAATAAGATGTTGAGGTAATGAGCCTCTTGCAAAAGCTCCAAAAATGTCATTTCCGCAGTGATTTTGACGCGGGAATCTGGTTTTAATTGCTTGAAAAACCAGATTCCCGATAAAGGCATTCGGGAATGACAGGGACTGTTAATAGTAATACCAAGTTGCATTCAAAAACACATGGTAGTCGGGCTCGTCTCTGAGCCAGACGCCTGAAGGCTCTGGGTCAGAGACGACCCAGAGTGCCGAATTAGTATCTTTTTGAATGCAACTTGGTATAAAAAGTAGGTTGGGTAGAAACACGGAACCCAACATTTAAAATGTGTTTATCGGGTTTCGCAAGCGCTACCCAACCTACTTTTTTTAATTTCCACACCTTAAATCAACAGCATTGAGGGGCAAGCCGCCGCCCCTATAGTTTAATAAATTCAACAAGTTTTATGTCTAACTTACGTTATTTAGCTATTTTTATAAACAGATATATACCTACAGCGCCGAATAATATATTTACTCCCCAGGCGGCTATGATTGGCGGAAGGACACCGGCATGTCCTAGCGCAAGACTCATTGCCAGTAACAGCCAAAAGACAAATCCTAAAATTATACTAAGCCCAAAACCAATAGCTTTTCCGCCGCTTCGATTCAGCCGTAAAGAAACAGGCGCCCCTATAATAACCATTATTAAGCTGATAAAACAAAAGGATACTTTTCCATATAAATCCACTAAATAAGGTTTTACCATATATCCTTGAGACTCAAGTTTTTTGATATATTGACTTAATTCCTGATAATTCATTGTTTGCGGGTCTTTATTTAATTCTTTAAAACTATTGGGAGTTTCTTTTATCTGCGGTAAGGGTTTTATATCTATTTGTTCTATTTTCATGCCATTTGCAGTAAAGGTGCGCATTATAGCTTGTTTTATATACCATTTACCCTTTTCCCACTTTAATTCTCCGGCGTCAATTCTATAAAGTAAACGGAAATTATCATCAAATTTATAAATAACAACCTTTTTTAGTAAGTCAGTCTGTGGATTAATAAATTCAAAATTATAAAAAACGCCGGCCTCTCCCCTAAACCAAGCGTCATTTGATTCAATTACTCCGCGGGGCTTTTTCTTTTGTATTTTTACCCTTTTAATATGTTCTACTTGTTTATTGGTATATGGAATAATATATTCATTAAAAACAAAGGTAAAAAGGCTAATAATAAATGCGGCAGACAAAACAGGCAAGATTACCCGGAACACATTGATTCCACAAGACTTTAAAGCGGTAATCTCGCTGTTTTTGGTCATTGCGCCCAAGGTAAATACCGTGGCTATCAATACAGCTACCGGTAAGGTCTGGAAAAGTATTAATGGTATTTTAAATAGATAATAACCTACGATATCCGCAAGCAGGGCATTATGCTCTAAGAATCCCTTTATACGGCTAAAATCGACTATTAGATAAACGCAAATAAATACAAGTAACAGCCAGCCTAACAGCTTTAAAAATTCTTTTGTAACGTATTTAGTTATAATGCTCATACACTTTACACCATTATCTGCCCAGTTGAGATTTCATTTCCTTAACTGCCTGCCTGATAGCTTCTCCCAAAAAATTAAGCCATTTTATAGAGTAATTATTATTGGTTTTATAAGCCAAGTATCCGCCGACTGTACCAAGCAGTATATTGGGGCTCCACATACCAATTACCGGCGGCAGTTTACCCAGCTCACCCAATGATTCACCGGTGCGCAATAGGATATAATAAATAAATATAATAAAAATGCTCAAGGCAAAACCGGCCGAACGGCTGGAGGTACGCGTATTAATTCCTAAGGCAGCCCCGACTATACCCAAGATTAAAGCCGCAAATGGAATAGCGAATTTTTTATGTAATTCTACCAATTGAGGGTTGTAATCAGCATTTACTTGCTTTTTACGCTCTATTTTGGCCAGTATTTCCCCGATACTCATTTCGCGTTCACGTTTTTTGAATTTCTTTTTATTTACAAGTCTGTTAATATCCAAATTTAGCTGGTATTCATCAAATTTAATCTGCCTGAAGGTATTATCATCGCCAATATTTTGTATACTGCCGTTTTTTAATTTAATAATAACCCGCATAGTATTGCTCTCATTAACAATGCTGCCTTCTTTGGCTATTATTGTATACGGTTGCGGCAGATTGTTTTTATCTGAAATAATAATTCCTTTAATTTTACCTTCTGCCGGGTCAACTTCTTCTACATAGATAACCATATCTTTAAAATCATCTATAAATTCGCGTTCATTAATATTAACCAGCGAGCGGCTGCGGGCTATCTGATACAGCATACCTTTAAAAGCCAAATTTGATTTGGGCAAAACGCTTATCATCAGCCAGGAAGTTAGTAAATAACAGACAAAGGAAAAAACGCCTACCGGAATTAACATTTGATAAAAGCTAATCCCGCCGGCATACATAGCGGTAATCTCACCGTCTGAAGACAGGCGGCCAAAACCCAAAAGAGCGGTTAGTAAGACAGTGGAAGGAATAACCAAAACCAAAAAAGAAGGTATTATATAAGCGGTTAAGGAAAGCACCTCCGTTATCCCTACCCCTTTATTTACAATCAGTTCAGTAAGCTGAAGCAGCTCGTTTAATAAAAAGACAAAGGAAAACACAAAAAGTCCCAGGAAAAATGGTCCTAATAATTCTTTAAAAATATATCGGTTAACCGTCATATTGACACCATCATCAGAGTCTTATATACTAGACGAGTCAAGGCGGGCTGTCTTTTACAGCCGCCGCTGTAGCCGCCGAGCTTCAGGTCGGCTATCATTTACGTCAGCCTTAAAGACTTGCTTTGTACGTCTGGCAAGCCGGACCTAAAGGTCGGCGCCTACAAAAGACCAAAAACAGTAAACACAAGTATATTAACATACAAAAAGATACAGATAAAATAAAGTTTTTTTTTGCGTTTTGGCCGCTTATTTTATATAGCGGTTAATGTTGGCCTGTCTCAAGAAACATTTATGTTTCGGGGTGAGCCCCCCCCCGAAACACTGGGTTATCTATAGCTGTCATTCTGAGGCCGAAGAATCTACACACAAAATGCGAGCAGATTCTTCACTCCACTCCGTTGCGTTCAGAATGACAAACATAAAATATAAATGTCAAGGATACACATGACCAACAAACCTAACCTCGCAGTATCTATCGGCAAGGTAAAACTTAAAAACCCGCTTATGGCAGCATCCGGTACTTTCGGCTATGGGGAGGAATATTCCTCCTGGCTGGATTTAAACCGCCTGGGCGCCATTGTGGTTAAGGGTTTGTCCATAAAACCGCAAAGAGGCAATCCGCCGCCTAGAATAGTAGAAACACCGGCGGGGATGTTAAATGCTATTGGGCTTGAAAATATTGGAGTCGCCAAATTTATAAAATCTAAACTACCTTTTTTAAGAAATTACAATACTCCGGTAATCGCAAATATTTTCGGTAAAACAATTGATGAATATGTATCTGTTGCCGAAGCATTAAACAATACTTCCGGCGTTGCCGCTTTGGAGGTAAATATATCATGTCCCAATGTAAAACAAGGCGGTATATCCTTTGGAACTGACCCTAAGAGTACCTATAGCGTGGTAAGCGCCGTACGCAAAGCCTGCCGCTTACCCTTATGGGTAAAGCTTTCTCCCAATGTAGGCAGTATTGCAGCAATTGCTAAAAGCGCCGCCGATGCCGGCGCTGATGCTATATCATTGGTAAATACCTTTTTGGGAATGGCTGTTGATATACATAGCCGTCGCCCAAAGCTGCATAATATAACCGGCGGTCTGTCCGGTCCGGCCATAAGACCTATTGCCTTGCGACTGGTGTGGGAGGTTGCTAAAAACATAAACCTGCCTGTAATCGGTATGGGTGGAATCATGCGCTCAGAAGACGCTTTAGAATTTATTATTGCCGGCGCAGCCGCTGTTTCTATAGGTACAGCCAATTTTGTTAATCCGACGGCTTCATTGGATATAATAGCTGGAATCGAAAAATATCTTATTGATAAGGAAATAGCCGATATTAATCAGTTAGTCGGCAGCCTACGTTTAAAACCAGCAGGGAGTTAAGGTTATGTTTGGATTGGGTATGGGTGAGTTGTTACTTATTTTATTGATCATCTTGATATTATTTGGCGCCGGCAAATTACCTGAGATTGGTCATAGTCTGGGTAAGAGCATACGTAATTTTAAACAGGCAGCTAAGGAAAACAAAGAAAACAATAAAAGTGAATAGCTCGACTTACGCAATAAGAAATTAACATGCTGCATAGGAATGACAAATTTCAAACGAACCTCAAAAGATAAGATTTAAAATAAAGACACAAAGACACAAAGTCAAGAAATAATTTTATTATCTTTATTTGTATTCTTTGCGTCTTTGTGTGAGAAATTCTTTTTTAAATCCGCTTACTTACAAACACGGCTTTATTTTTTAGTATTATTTTGGCATTTGTAATTATATGTTTTAAGCATGAGACATATCAGTATATATAACTTTGCGTAACATGAGCAGATAATACAGAGGCTCATGAAAAACAGTCTGTCATTCCCGAATGCTTCTATCGGAAATATGATTTTTCAACCAGTTAAAACGGAAATAATATTTTGGGGAGTTGTGCAGGAGGCTTTTTAATTAAAAAATAAAATTTTTGTTTGCCTTTAACCTTAAAAAAGATATATAATAATACTATCCTTAATTTAGTCTAAGGCTATCAGTAAAAATCATTTAACCAGACATCTCCTTATTTGGTCGTATAGTCTTCATATTAAAATCTGCGAGTTATTCCGTCATGTTACGCAAACCCTGCTTTTAAATGTAGGGTGGGTCAAGTCCGTATCATGAAAGAGCCTATAACATATGCTTAAGCATACGTTGTTTTAATAGTTGCGGACCCACCATATTTGTGGCATTGAATCCTCAAATTTGATGCCTCGTTAGCTGCCAGATTTGAGAATTCGGCAGCCACAAAGATTGCTCGCTGCTAGGTGTGGTGGATTCGGGGTAATCTTTTAATAAATTATTGTCTTTAATGTATAACGAATATCTGTTATATCAGACCCCTTAAT
>JAJRXT010000104.1 GCA_024276125.1 bacterium | reverse complement strand
GCGGATGCCGACGGCGATACCTACGGTAATCCGGCGGCCAGCATTCAAGCCTGTTCCGCTCCGGTCGGTTATGTAGCCGATAATACGGATTGCGACGACAGCAATCCGGCTGTAAATCCGGGAGCGGCTGAGGTCTGCGATGGGGCGGATAATAATTGTGACGGGGTTATTCCGCCGGATGAGGCAGATAGTGATAGCGATGGTTTTATGGTATGCGCCGGTGACTGTGATGATACCAATCCAGCCATAAATCCGGGTGTTGCCGATATATGCGATGGTATAGATAATAACTGCAATGGGCAGGTTAATGAAGACTGCGACTTACCGGCGCTGGCGGAAAATATTCGTACGACAATTATTGCGCTTCCCTGCACTGATTTTAAAAAGAATAGATGCCGTTTTAGGACTATCCTAAACAAAAAAATGCTGGCTATAAAGTATGCCCTAATGGCAGCGGAAAGACTGTCTTATAAGCCCAACAAACAAAGAAGGCTTTATCGGTGGGCTAAGCGCAAATCACAAAAAGTGTTAAATAAGACTGACGGCTGTCATAATAACGGTGTACCGGATGCCAAGGACTGGATTGACGAATGTGCCGCTCAGGCGCAAGTTGACCCATTGCTGCGGCAGTTGATAGCGGCTATTGATCTGCTGGATGATTAAGATTTTGAAAAGACATCTTTAAATCTAGTGTCGCGTCAACGCTGTTTTGTCGGTTGTCATTCTTAAGGCCAGAGGTCGAAGAATTTACAACCTACGTGAGCGAACCCTTCGCTTCGCTTTAGGGTGACAGCAATATTTAGTTGATGTGTAAATTTTCTGTAGGGGGAGGGGATGCGCCCCAATGCCATTAAGTTAAGGAAATTGTCATTCTGAATGAAACGGAGTGGAGTGAAGAATCTACTCCCATATGCGGGCAGATTCTTCGGCCTCCGGCCTCAGAATGACAGGCTAAAAAAACCTTTTCATTATAGTATAAAGCTTAACTTAATGGCATTGGGGACAAGCCGCCGCCCCTACAGGGGCAATAAAATCAACAATTTTTATGTCGAACATAACTATTCTGAGAGGCTGTAGCGTAACTGCTCATAACCTAAAAACTGTTCTTAACCTGTCATTCCTGCGAAGGTAGTAATCCAGCATTTTCAATATGTTATGGATTCACACTTTCGAGGGAATGACATTCTAGTTATAACACAGTCTCTTAATGTATGGTTACGGTATAGACAAAAAGAAAAAGCCGGGACCAGCCCGGCTTCTCCTATAGGAAAGAGTAATTTTGAAAGAAATTACATGCGTATATAAAAACTGCCTTGCGGCAGTAAACGCCAACATGAAACCGCATTATTTTTCTACATAGACCCATAAAGCATCCTCATGCTTTACCAAGCCTTTTTTACCATCGGCTTCTTTTTCGCCCTTTACCACCACGCTCATGATAACCCACCAGCCGGGTTTTCCCAGGGTTAGGGCAGCAATTCCCTGAGAATCCGTACGGGCAGCCCGGGTAAGCGCCATATCTGGCGGCATAGCTCCAGAAGGCGCAGGGTCATAATAATGCTCAGCATAAACCGTAGTATTAGCCAAACCCTTACCGGAATCCAAAACCTGCACCCGCATTACATCTCCGGGTAAAAGGCCGTATGGCCTGGTAAGGGGTAATAACTCCACTTTAGTCATTCCCAATGGTTCCTGCCAGCCGCGGGAAAAGCCTACATGTACCATCGTACGTACGCTGGCCTCCACCCAGGCTGCATCATGTTCCGACCATTGCATGGGCAGATGAGCCACCAGCCAAGTATCCCCGGGGCGCTTAATCTTCCAGGTAACATTGGAAAGCGCGCCGTCAACCTTCAGCTTGCCGGTCAGATCGGTACTCATTCCGTCAAAAGTAAAGGCTTTAACCCAGTCAGGCTTAGGCGCCTTGCCCCATTCCCGTTTATAAAGATGACCGCGGGCATAAGTAATCTTTACCTTTTCTCTAAGCTTGTACTGAATAGGAGAGCGGTCAAGAAGCAGTAGATTGTAATGAGCAGAGGCCGTTTGCGTACACATAAAAACAGCCGCCGCCGCCAATATAGAACAAAGTAACCTTTTCATGGCTTATTCTCCCCCTCGTTCAACTTGTAAATCTGAACAAAGAGCGCCGTAAGGGGATTTTGGCTCTTTTTCTTTCTGCATCCAGCCGCGGGTAAAATCAATTTTATCACGGTTTTGCAAAGCCTCTTTGCTTGCACAATAAAACAAGCTTAGTTCATGTTCATTAAGATGGCCGCTCCAGATTATAAAAAACGGCAGCATTGCCTTATTGACCTGCCCAAAACCCGCGCGGGCAGCATCCAGACTGCCGGCGGAAGCTATAGCCTGCGCTCCAGTAACTATTCCATTTAACATGGCGCGGCCGGTAGCCTCATTTTCCTGACCTGCTGCGGATTTGGCTTGTTTAGCCAGCTCGCCTGCCGCTTTTTTTACGCTATCATCTAATTTACTGGCCGTCAGCGCCTTTTGTATACGCAGATAGGGCGGGATACAGGCTTGTAGATAGGGATGAGTCGTTCTGCCGATACTGGGCGGATGAATATGTCCTTCATGCGCTTTAGCGGTAGATACCGCCAAGCTTACCAGGAAGAGTAAACTTATAAGTATAGTCTTTAACATGTTATTTTACCCCCTTAGAATGAGTAAGATATACTGGTAGAAAGCCGGTATTTTTCCAAGCCTTCAGAGCCTTGCTGCTCATCCTCTATGTTCAAATCCTTTAAAGTAGGAATCTGGATAACAGCGCCTATACTAAGCTGGTCGGCAAAAGTAACGCGAACCCCGGGGGTTAGATAAAGTATATCGCCGCCGGTAGCATCATCTTCTATTCTGTCCTCATCCAAATCTTTGGTTAGATGCATGAAATTTGCCTCGCCGATTATGTCAAATCTGGAAAGCGCAGCGCCTTTTTTCTCATAAAGCTCGTATACGGCAGCCGCATTAACCCGCCATTCATTAGCGGCTTTACCCTCGTTAGTTTGCGTAAATGTGCGGAATACAGTATCCGCTCCTAAGGTCAGCTTAGGTAGGACCATCTTGGATACCACGCCGGTAATAGAAAATGTAGGAGCGCCGAAACCGGGCTGCATGCCTAAATCAAAGGTCTCATCATTGTTGTCTTTATTGGTGGTGGTGCCATTGGGAATAGTAAGACCCATTAATATGGAGCATTTCAGATCACTGCGGGTATAGTGTTTACTTACGGCATCATCCGCATTAAACAAATACCAGTCCTTTATTCCGTCGCGGTCGCCATACTTGAAACTAAATTGAAGCAGGAACTCTACATCTCCAAATCCGTCAGATGTTCCCAGATCATTTTGTTCTTTGATTGCATAAGGCAGTACAACATAGGGGGTAAAATAATCGGTTATCCCGTAGCCAATCAGAGTATTATAAAAGGTGAATCGCTCTACATTTTCCGGTTCAAAGCGTTTGAATTGTTTATAAGGCACATACTGATATTTTTCATATAACAGCCATTTACCTTTAGGCAAGGTAAGAGGCGATGAGGTTTCTACCGGCGTCCCGGGACCATATGCAGCAGATACCGCGCCGTGATGCGCCCAGGCATTGCCGGCTATTAATGTATTGATTGCTAATGTAATGAATGAAACTATCGCCATCCACAACAGGTTTTTTTTATTCATTTTCTTCTCCTTATAAGAGCGCTATTTTATAAAAAAATATTACTTTAAATTGATTTTATCATCAAACTTCAAACAGTTAGAATGCCTTTATCTCACCTCCTTAATCTTCTTCGCTGCCATATAACAAAAAAAGCCACGAAGTATGTAAACTAGACTGAAATTCACTTCAGTTTGCTATAGCCTTCGTGGCTTTATTAATAATATTATCTTATTTAACGAATAAACTAGGAATCAAGGCTTCATGCCCATTGGCGATTTCTACTATCTTCACTAATACTACCAATGGTAATAGATGTTGTCAAGAAAAAAATATCGGAAGGGGAATACATTTACAGAGGCGAAACAGAGGGGGTACTGATTATTTGAAAAGCCTAATCTTCTTTTCCCTGGCGCTTTTTCAACAGATTTTCCAGTTCATCCAACATATTGGGGTTTATCTTTTCCAATGAATTGATAAAATAGGATATGGACGAGTCGGTAACATCCGGTAATATGGAGTCAAAGACCTTTTTTATCATAGACTGAAGTATTCTGTCTTTGGTTTGAGCCGGGGTATAAAGAAAGGTTTTACCTTCTTTTTTACGTTCTAAGAGACCCTTTTTCCATAAGCGGTCCATAGTGGTCATGATAGTGGTATAGGCTATTTCCCGGTCGGCGGACAATGTTTTTAGCACCTCCCGCACAGTTATATCCTTTTTATTCCACAAATAACTCATAACCATAAATTCCAGCTCTCCCAGTACCATCCTTAGGCCGGATTGATTAAGCCGCATGTCGGAGAAGTTAAAATTTTTGTTTTTAGCCATACAGATATCCTTGAGTATCCTGAAATAACAAGCTGTTCTTTTATGCCGCGCAAAACATCTACTATGCAGCATAGTAGATTGAACCAAAAAATTTATTTTTTTAAACAAAAAAAGCCACTCCAAGCATATCTAATCTTCTGATTAGACTTTTGCCTTCGTGGCCAAATTCTAATAAACTCTGCTTTTTTTCAATATAATAATAATCTTATTTTGTATTTTTGTCAAGAAAAAAACAAAATACTATTGACAGTAGTAGATGGACGGGGTATAATTAGATTGACTTTAACAAAATGTGGTAAATATGGAAAAAAATGGTATATTTCAACTAAAAATATTACGTCCAACTGAAAAAGGCGTTAAAAAAGCCCTATATGATCTGGAAGCGGATATAATGGAACTTCTTTGGTCGTCAAAACCGCCGGAATTTACTGTAAGGGATGTTTTGAGCCAGCTTAAAAAAAATAGGCGCATTGCCTATACTACCGTTATGACCACTATTGATCGGCTCTGGCGTAATGGATTGCTGGATAGGGATAAAGAGGGAAAAACATACCTTTATTCAGTGAAGATCAGTAAAAATAAATTCCTGCGAAGCGTTACTGCTCAGATTATATCCAGCATACCGGCAGGATTTAATGAATCATTGTTTTCTCATTTTGTTCAAATTATAAGCCAATCGGATATAGAACGCTTAGACAGGCTGGAAAAACTTTTAGATACCAGAAGGCAACAGATAAGCAGCTAATTATGATCATTCCCATCAGATTTTTCTTTTTATTAATCTGTCTTTTTACATTAAACTCTTTGTGGGCGCTGGTGACACAGGCTGTGTTTCCCCGGGTTTTCAAGAAACTTCACCCGTGTAGCCTGGAGAAGCTGTATTTTTGGTCACTTATGATTCCCCCAATTTTTTTGTTTAGCTGTCTGATTATATGCGGGATTGCTGAGAATCACTGGCAGCTGTTTTGGGCGGGTCATAGTGCGGCTACTTCCTGTACTGAATTTCTACATTGCGACTTGGTTTTAAATAAATTCAATTTTGAATATCTGGCTTATTGTCTTATTGGATTAGGTCTTATTGGATTGTTTCTTATTAATTTGTTAAAATGTTTTATAAATATTAATAACTACAGGGCAGTTTCATTAAACAGCCTGCCTAAAGAAAAAGCGCATCAGCTGAGAAACATCATAAAAAGAGCAAAAGAAAAAACAGGTAATAATTTTCCCATGCTGGAAGCAATAACATCTCATCCTAATTTGGCATTTGTTAAGGGGATATTTTCCCACCGGATATTTATCTCCAGCAATTTGATTGATGAACTTTCAGATGATGAGTTGGAAAGCATCCTGATTAATGAATGGGGACATTGCCAAAAAAGAGATAATCTGAAAAACCTTGTTCTTATGATAAGCCAATCTATGAATTTTTGGCCTTATTTGCGGAAAAAACTTCTTCAGACCTGTACTTGTTTGCGGGAGATAGCCTGTGATGAGGCGGCTATGCTGATTTCTCAACAACCATTGGAAATAGCTCATTCAATTATCAAAGTAGGTAAATTGGCAGCTAAAGCTCCTGTTACGCAAGTCCAAGGTTATGCCTTGTCTTTTGTCTCTCAGTTTAATGTTGAAGGACATATTTCTGCTAGAGTGCATAATCTAATCCACCATTTTGACGCATCTCAAAAAGAAGGTAATTACTTTGAAAAACTATCCCGCAGGCGTAAACAGATCAAAATACTGGAATATGGCGCTCTTATAACCATAATGCTTATCGCTCTTTATTCGGGTTGTCTGGAGTATTATCTGATTAAGACTCACTGTTTGATAGAGGAGGTGGTTCACCTAGTAATTTCAATATAATATTTTTTTAACCTCAAATACTACCGACAATAGTAGATGTTGTCCGTCATCCCATATATCCTTAACTAATAGGAGATAAAAAATGAGAAAAATAAATAGTATATCGGTTATTCTTTGTCTAATGATATTGGTTGCCACATCGTCTGTTGTTGCAAACAACGGAGATATAAAACCAGCATTTAAAATCGAAAAACAGGATCGCGCGCCGCTTAAACTCCTGGATGCCAGATACAGCGTGGAAGATGGTAAGCTGATCATCAAAGGAAAAGTAAAAAATACACGTTCCAGAGTAACCCCCGGTATTTTTGTAGTGGCCAAATTCTATGATTTGGCGGGCAGGCTGATTGAGACAAAGGAAAAACGCACTGTCGGCAGTGTTAATAAGCTAAAAGGCAGCAGAGAGTCCAAATACACTATCAAGCTTGATTATAATCCCAAAATCGTACTTTGCAAATTGGAGGTAGACTGGCAGCGGGGGGAATAATTCATTGTAAATTAATGACTTATTTAAATCTGATTTCGACATAAAAGTTGTTGATTTTATTATATAGTAGATACAAAGGGCGGCAGTTTGTCCCCGCCCTGGGTTAGGGGTCAATGTTGTTGACTTAAGGAAATTGTCATTCTGAGCGCAACGTAAGTTGAGTAAAGAATTTCACCCTGCAATAGCAGGCAGATTCTTCGGCTTATCGCCTCAGGATGACGGTTAAGAAAAGTCTTTTAAACGCAAAATATTCTTAGGTCAACAGTATTGGGATACCCCTCTCCCCTACAGTAAATTTACATCAATTAATTGATCTGTAATAACATTTTAGTATCCTTATATTAAGTTCAGGGTGGTTTAGAGCTTACATCAGGGGCAGAGGTAATCTTCTGCCCCTCATTTATGTTCAAGAGATTAACGGCAATAAAATGGAGTGTGTAATTACATGAAGAAAATTTTGCTCATAATATGTTTGGTGTTGATAATACCGGTTAGTCTGCCGGCGCAGACTATGTCTGATAAAAAACTGTTATTACCTGAAGCCCTGGAGTTAGCGCTAAAGCAGAACCCACAACTGGCCGTATTTGATTATGAATTGCGGGCAGCCGATGCCAGAAAACTACAGGCCGGTTTATGGCCGAATCCATCCCTTAGTCTGGAGAGCGAGGAATTCTCAGGCGATATGTCCGGCTTTTCCGATTCCGAAAACACTCTTTCGATAAATCAGCCCATTATACTGGGGGGCAAGATAAAACTGGATAACGAGATTGCCGGAGAAGATAGAAAGCTTATTAAGTGGGAATATGAAGCCGCCAAACAAGAGATACTTACCGAAACCAAGCAAGCCTTCTATAAAGTAGTGGGAGCGCAAAAAAAAGTAAAACTGGCCAAAAATACTGTTGAAATTGCCCAAAAGTTATTACGGGTAGCCAATGATAAGCTGCAAGCCGGAGCAATCCCCCCGCTGGAGGTAATAAAGGCTAAAGTGGAGGCTTCCCGCAGCCAACTTACCTTAATGTCGGCAAATAAAGAACTGGAGGCGGAGCAAAAGATATTAGTCAGCTTCTGGGGAGATAGAAGCGCAAATTTTGGAAGCTGTCAGGGAGAGTTGGAAGTAAATTTCAAGCTTCCCACGCTGCTTAAACTAAGTGATCTGGTAATTAAAAACCACCCCCTGCTTCAAGGCTTGAAGGCTTCCCGCTCCAAAAGAGGTCTGGAGCTTTCCCGAGCCAAGGTGGAGTGGATTCCAGATATAGAGTTGGGAGTAGGGTTCAAGCGCCTAGAAGGGGAAGATGTGAATACTTTTGTGGCCGGTATTTCCATTCCTCTGCCTCTGTTTAATCGTTATCAGGGTGGAATAAAGGAAGCGCTGATTGATTTGGACAAAGTTGACCAGGAAAAATTGTCAATAGAAAACCGGCTGCTGCGCCAGTTAAGCCGGATTTATCCCATTTTCGAATCACTACAGCAGCAAGTGGATACATTCAAACAAGCTATTTTGCCTAATGCCCAAGAAGCTTTGGAGATTGCGATGGAGGGTTATAAATTGGGTAAATTTGATTATCTTCACGTATTGGATGCTCAAAAAACCCTGACTCAAGCCAGGGATGAGTATATCCAGCGCCTTATTCAACTGCGGCTGATGGCAACCAAGTTGGAAGGCTTGACAATACAGCCCTTGGCTGGGAATTAAGGAGAGAAGGATGATAAATAAAAAAAGATGGTTAATTCTTGCAGTGATATTGTTTCTGATAAGCGGGGGCATAATTCTGGTTAATTTAAGAGCCGGCTCTGAGACTGCCCGCGCCCAATCCTCATCCCATGAAGAACATGGACACAATGAACATGAGGAATAACGCGGACACAATGAACATGAGGAAGAACGCGGGCATAATGAACATGAGGAAGAACGCGGGCATAATGAACATAAGGAAGAGCGCGGCGCTATACCGGTGGCATATGTTAAATCTGCTAAAATCAGCACTAAACGAGCAGGGGCGGGCAAAATTGCAGTAACCCTTAATTTGCCGGGAGAGGTAACAATAAATGCTGACAAACTAGCGCATATTGTTCCACGGGTACCTGGTATTGTCTCTCAGGTGCGAAAAAATTTAGGAGATATGGTTAAGACCGGAGAAGTTATGGCTGTATTGGAAAGCCCGCAATTGGGACAGGCTAAAATCGACTACCTTTCCGCCAAGCAGACCTTTGATATTGCCAAAGTAGACCTTGAATGGGAACAGACTATTCATCAAAATACCAAGCGCCTGCTGGAGCTGCTGAAACAAAAACCTGAGTTGGAGAGCATACAAAGCAAACTAGACGGAGCGCAAGTCGGGGAGAACAAGGCCCGGCTTTTATCGGCTTATGCTGTGCTGCAATTGTCTAAGTCCAACTTTGAACGCGAGCGCGAATTACTGGAAAAAAAAATCTCCAGTAAGGCGGCATTTCTATCCGCCCGTAAGGAATATGAAAGCGCCTTAGCTGAATATACTTCCGTTTATGAAGAGATATCCTTTCGCTATCGTACCCAGCTGTTGCAGGCGCAGCGAGCCTATCGAGTTGCTGAGTCGGCCATTTTAAATACCGAACGCAGGCTGCACCTTTTGGGAGTAACCGATGAGGATGTTGCCGACTTATCTGAGAACAGGAAACACGATTTTCAGGTAGCTATCTACGAAATGCGGGCGCCGTTTAATGGTACTGTGGGAGAGAAGCATATTGCTCAAGGTGAATTTTTACGCGAGGATGACGACCCGTTTGTAGTGGCTGATCTGTCTTCCGTATGGGTTAACATAACGGTTTATGCAAAAGATTTACCATTAGTGCGAACCGGCAATCGAGTTTACATGCGCGCTGATGGGATTAGCGAGGAAGCCAGCGGTATCATTACTTACCTGGGGCCTGTGGTGGGCGAGGAAACCCGCACCGCCCTGGCCCGGATAGTCCTGCCAAATCCAGATGGTCACTGGCGTCCCGGCCTCTTTGTAACCGCCTCTATTGAAATAAAGGAAGAGGAAGTGTCAGTTGCTGTTCCCACCGCTGCATTGCAAACAATGGATAACAAAACAGTGATTTTTGTTAAAGAACATGGGGCTTTTAAGCCGCGGACTGTTACTGTCGGCCGCAGCAATGCCAGGCTGACTGAAATACTTAGCGGGCTGAAGCCGGGCGAGCAGTATGTTGTTAAAGGGGCATTTACCCTGAAAGCTCAGCTAATGAAAGAATCTTTTGGCGATGGACATGCACATTAAAGGTAACCTAATATATGATTTCTAAAATTATTCGTTTTGCCCTTAAAGGCCGCCTCTTAATGGTGGTACTGGGAATACTGGTTATTGTGGCCGGTTACTATAGTTACCTCAAACTGCCGGTAGATGCTTTTCCAGATGTAACCCCGGCCTTGGTACAGGTATTTACCGAAACCGAAGGATTAGCCCCGGAAGAGGTAGAAAAATATATTACATATCCGGTAGAGGTAGCCATGAACGGGCTGCCGAATTTAAAACAAATCCGTTCGGTTTCCAACTTCGGTCTGTCAGTGGTTAATGTCTACTTTGTAGACGGAACAGATGTTTATTTTGCGCGTCAATTGGTCAATGAACGTTTGCAGGAAGTTCGCGAGCAAATACCGGGAGGTTTCGGTGAACCCCAGATGGGGCCTATTTCCACTGGAATGGGTCTGATACTGTTTTATTATCTGGAGGATGAGACCGGAAAGCGTACGGCGGAGGAAATGCGGCAAATCCAAGACTGGTTAATCAAATACAATCTGCAAACCGTACCCGGGGTAACAGAGGTACTGGGGATTGGCGGATATGAAAAACAATATCACGTGGTGGTCAATCCTGAGGCGTTGTTGCGCTATAATATTACTCTGCACGAGTTGATTGATACCATTAAGGCCAATAATCTGAATGTAGGGGCTCAGTTTATTGAAAAGGGGGCTGAAGAATTCATTGTACGTTCAGTGGGTCTGGCTTCAGGTATTACTGATTTGGAAAATATTGTAGTAAAGACTCATGGCGGCACTCCCATTCACCTAAAACAGATTGCTAAGCTAAAGATCGGCGGGGCTGTGCGCCGGGGGCTGCAAACATTAAATGGAGTACAGGAAACAGTAGCCGGTCAGGTGATCAAGCTTTTCGGCACTAATTCATCTACAGTAATCAAGGCGGTTGAAAAGAGAATGGAAGAGATCAACCTTATCTTGCCTGAAGGTGTAAAAATAATCCCCTATTATGATCAGAAAACCCTGGTGGAGGCCTGTGTTAAGACTGTTACCAATGCCCTGATTCAGGGTGTTTTCTTAGTAGCTTTGGTGTTGCTGGTATTCATGGGGGGGGTACGTCCTAGTATAGTAGTTGCGCTTTCCATTCCATTTTCTATATTTTTTGCCTTCATCTTAATGAATGTTTTTGGTATATCCGCCAACCTTATGTCGCTTGGCGGTCTGGCTATTGCTATTGGTATGATGGTTGATGCCACCATTGTTATGGTGGATAATGTGGACAGTATGCTGCTTAAGGCAAACCCTGCCGAGCCGAAGATACATGTAGTAGCCAGAGCCTGCAATGAAGTAGGCCGCCCGATTGCCTTTGCTATTTCCATTATTATTATTGTATTTTTACCGCTGTTTACCTTACAGGGAGTGGAAGGTAAGATGTTCCGTCCCTTGGCTTATACCGTGGCTTTGGCTATGTTTGGCTCACTGCTGTTTGCGGTTTTACTGGCGCCGGTCTTCTCCCAATTACTAATGAAGCGTCCTAAGAGGCGACAAGACGGCAGCGCACCGGCAGAACACATTGTGATTCGCTGGCTAATGGTTGTCTATCGCCCTTTGGTAACCTTTTTTGTCAAGCAGCGTATATTGGCCGTGGGACTGGTAGCGGGACTGGTGATACTTGGAGTGGTTATCTTTCCGCAGCTTGGCACTGAATTTACGCCGAAGCTGCAAGAAGGTACCTTAGTAGTAAGACTTACTATGGCGCCGTCTATTTCTTTGAAAGAAAGTAAAAACACCGCCCTTATGGTAGAAAGGATGCTGCTTGAGATACCGGAGGTTGATAAAGTTGTAAGCCGGATAGGCCGGGGTGAGGTAGGCGCGCATACCGATCCCGTCAACAGCGCTGAGATGTTCATAGCCTTTAAACCTCAGGAGCAGTGGAAGACAGCTAAGACTCAAGAGGAGATAGTTAAGGTTGTGCGCGATCATCTGGGGGATGTGCCGGGAGTGCTGCTTAACCTTACGCAGCCTATTGAAATGACGGTTGATGAGTTATTGGAAGGGGTGCGGGCTGAACTTGCGATTAAGATTTTTGGAGACGATCTGGAGACATTGAAGCAGAAAGCGGATGAGGTGGCTAAGGTTATCCGGCAGGTTCGCGGGGCGGTTGATGTGCAGCCGGATCAGGTAAGCGGCACGCCGCAGCTGCGTATTACTGTAAATCGGGAGGCTATCTCACGCTATGGAATCAATGTAGCCGATGTACAGGAAGTAATAACGGCAGCCGTAGGCGGCGAGGTGGCCGGGCAGATTCTTGAGGGTATTAAACGCTTTGATATACTGGTTCGTTTTGCTCCCGAATACCGTTCAACTAAAGAGGCCATTGGCCGTATCCTCATTCCGGCGCCGAATGGAGCCAGAGTACCATTGGAACAACTGGCAGAAATTGAGGAATTTATCGGTCCGCGCCAGATAACCCGTGAGAATAACCAGCGTTTTATTACTGTCCAGTGCAATGTACATGAGAGGGATATCGGTTCATTTGTGGCAGAAGGCCAACAAGCCCTCAGGGATAAGGTTAAGCTTCCACCCGGTTATTTTGTAACCTGGGGCGGACAGTTCAGGTTGCAGCAAGAGGCCAACAAGCGTCTGATATTGGTGGTACCGGTTACATTGTTGATTATCTTTTTACTGCTTTTTTCAAATTTTAATTCCTTAAAGAATTCATTGCTGATTCTGTTAAATATTCCGCTGGCCTTGGTAGGCGGGATTGTAGGCTTGTGGCTTACCGGACAGAACTTGTCTGTACCAGGTTCAGTGGGTTTTATTGCGTTATTTGGAATTGCATTGGAAAACGGGATGGTGCTGGTAACTTATTTAAACCAGCTTCTGCGTGATGGAGTGCCTATGGACGAGGCTTGTGTGCAGGGGGCATGTCTGCGGGTACGGGCGGTTTTAATGACTGCTTTAACTACGGCATTGGGGCTTCTGCCGCTGCTTTTTTCCCACGGAACGGGTAGTGAAGTGCAGCGTCCTTTAGCTACGGTAGTAACCGGCGGATTGGTAACTTCCACTATTTTAACTTTGCTGGTAATCCCTGCATTATATAAATGGTTTACTGTAAAACCTGACAAAATTATTACCAACGAATAGGAATTAAAACATGAAAGAGATAAAAGCATATATCAAACCGCATAAACTAGCCTTGGTTACTATGGCGCTGCACAAGCTGGACGGGCGTTTGACTGGTATGAGCGTGCTTGATGTGCGCGGTTTTGGTAGAAGCCGCGGCAGGAATGCGCCTCATCGGGTGGTACAGGATTTAATCGATTATGTGCCGCATGTAAAGATAGAGATTATATGTAGGGATGAGTTAGCTAGCGCCGTGGTTGATATAATTGAAAAGACAGCCTATACCGGTCTGCGCGGCGATGGAAAAATTTATGTTTCTTCTGTTGAGCAGGCAGTACGCATTGAAACCGGAGAACGAGGGGATGCTGCTGTATGAAGTTTAAAAAAAACAAAAGGAACAAATATAGGAAACAAGGCGGGAGGTGAGCGCCTCCCAAGGGATCATATCATTAACCCCAACCTGACCGCAAGACCCAGGCCGCAACCAGGGATAAACCCTGGTTGCGGCTCCCAAAACTACTATGTAAAACCTTGCAAGGTTATAGGTAATAGAAAATTTGCCGGGTTATTTTTACTAAAAGCCCTAATAAACTGAAACATAATTTAGCCACAGATAACACTTAAGGCGTACAGAGAATTGACAAAAAACCTTGAGGATGTATAATGTTTTGTGTAAATGGTTATTGAAATGGAGTATAATTTAAGCCGTTTTTTATGTTGTCAGACGGATTTAAAAAAGGAGATAACCATTGGAAATGGATGAGAAATTATTAGACAAATTAATTAGTGATGTTCATACGTCCCAAGAGTTGTTTGGTAAGGATGGGTTTTTAAAGCAATTAACCAAGGGCTTAGTACAACTTTTCCTTACAGCTTCAATGTTTCCCTTGTGGCCGGCCACCACATAGACTTTGTCGCATTCAATCTCGCTGGAGAGCCTTATTTCAGATTTTTTTTTAACAATACCGCATCGAAGCTGCATAGTCATTTGCTAAAACATCATCCTTGTTGATATCCAATTCTTTAAGCTATCTGTTGGTTAGATAAATTTAGTCCCATAAAATATAAACATAAAATGCAATAAGTTAACGGCTGATGATGCCCCGCAAAAACTGTGCCTGTAGGTCATCAAAGCGCTTGTTACAAGCCTTGCACTCGTAACGCTGCGAGCGGGCTTTCGCTTCATCTCGTCCTCGTTTTATTACTTGTTCTGAATCACAATGACAGCGCCTTACCCCTGCCGGCCATCTTAATTCACAGAATCATCTTATAACACTGCTTACCACTTACCAACTGCTAAATTTTGACAAATGGTTTAGCCATAGCTCTCTATAATCTCCCTGTTTTAGATGAATAAACCCTAATATACAACAAGATTATAACCCTAAACACAATATTTTTGCAAGACCCTGGAATTCATAAAGAGCCTTAAAATATTCTAATTCTTTTTGTGAATATGTTTATTTCCCACCAACTATATAACTTTCTGGCCTCTGATTAAAAATTTGTACTTTGCAGAATATTGCAGAACAGTCCAAACAAAAGCAGAATGACTCCAAGTAAGAGGAGAAACACAAAGAGGAGAACCATTTACAGGATGTACCTGCTCGGCAAGCACGCCAGACGGCAGAGCATTATTTCCGCACCACTCAAGATATGGAAGGGCTGCTTGAAGTTCTTCTATATTGTCAGCGCAATAGATAAAATACTCCCCCAGCCAAAGAGTAGATATAAACCATGGATTGCCGGGAATATCCTTTGGGCTATCCTCCGCCCGCTGATAAAGATCGCCTTGGTATCGCGCACAACCTCCGATCGGGGTTTTAAGCCATAATTGTTCGCGTATAGCCTTGGCCGTTTCAACCATGCGTGGATCTTTGGGGTCCAATACCCCCAGTGTTGCCAAGCTTAACAGACTGATATCAATCACTTCATCGAGTTTATAACCACCCTCTGTCCTGATGCCGGATCGAGCGTATCTCTTTAAACCAGTATGATAAAGATATTTTTTAACCCCCTCAGTTATTTCATTGGCTGCCGCGTCATATTTTCCGGCCAGATACATATCTTGAAAGAGTTCCGCAAAGTTTGCCGCAGCTCTCAATCCAGCGATTACAGATGCTGCAGTATGAGCGTGTACGGCATAGCGTTCTTCCCAGAGATCATAGGAAGGCAAAGGCATCAGCGTTTCAGGGTCCCGGTGGCTTACCAAAAAGTTAGCCGCTTTCTTTATAAGTGTATCGTATAAAAGTTTGACAAACTCAATGTCCTTCAAGCTCTGATAGTGTATCCAAATCGCCCAGGGGATCAAAGCTGTTGAGTCTTCTTGTATAGGGAGAATCTCTTTGCCATCGACTAACCAAGAGTGCCAATTGCTGGCTAGAGACCCATCCGGATTATAATGTTGGAATAAATACCCGTCGTCTGATAATACACTGGCACAAAAATCAAAATATTTCACGCATACATGAGAGTAGCCGGCTTTTGTCAACGCTACACTAACAAAAGCGCCGTCCCGTCCCCACATGTAAGAATAAGTATCCTTTCCAAAACGAATAATATCAGAATCATTCGCGGCAATAATTGCGCCATGATTATCAATTTGAGTTCTTAGTATAAGCAGGCTCCGGTTAAAAACATCTATTTCCGTTTTCGGCAGACCTTCAAGCTGTATAGGCTCTTTAAGCAGCCATGCTTCCCAATATTGCGCCGACCGATTGATCAATTCTTGCGGCGTTTTTTCATGCACTTCTAAATTGAGTTTGGCTACTTCATCATATTTTTTGCCTGCAGCCATCCAATAATAAGCTGTTGCTCTCCCCCTAGCGGGCAGGTCCAACCATATTCCGATTGTCGAATGGGGCGAGCCCCAAGAGGACGAGTTCCCATTTAGGCCTCCGTCTTCAGCGCCTTTTTCTGTCGCCGGACTTCCCAAATCTCCCTTGTTTCCGCAAGAAAAATGATCCACACCCCATTTTTCATTTACGCGGCAACTGATAAGAAAATACCGATTGATTTTATAGTGGATAACAGATTTGGTACGCGGATCAAAATAAGCGGTGCCCCCGATATCATTACCATACAGATAAAAGTCATGACTAAAAAAGAGCCTTATTTGACGCGCCTTTCCCTCAAGATTTAACGCCTCAATTTTTTTAATATAGATGTTTAAATTTAAATCGACCGTGTCATGACAACGAAGCTCCAACCCCAATGCTTCATTTCTCAAAAAAACATCGGTCACAAGGCTGTTATCGCGATATCTTAAATCCTTTTCCCATTCCGGCCCTATCCTGGAAAATTGTCCATCAACCCATACTCCAAACCGAAACGGCTGACCGCGTGAATGGTTTTCCTGTCCTATATAGGGAAAGTATACATCTCGAATTTGATAATCTGAATCAAAATTAACCAGTAAAGCTCCGTTGCTTACTGGAATATCCTTGGGCATGAGATTCCTTTTGCCGATGGCGTTAAGATTGTCGTTTCTAATTTAACCCGAATAATTCGGGGTCTAATTCCCCGTAGCTTGTTCAATTGATTTTAGATACCCCCCGTCAGCTTGCTGCGGGGAGGATTCATTTTGCTGCTGCGGCAGCTCTTGCCGCGGGGTAGTTCATTATCACGCTGTTATCAAGTATCCACTGATACAACTCTGAATACTTTTGGGCCATACTTATCATGGAAAAATTATTCTGAACATGTCTCCGGCATATACAAGGATCGATACTATTGATATGTTTTACTGCTTCAATCATAGCTCCCAGAGAGTTCACTATGAATCCTGTTTTCCCGTCTATCACAATTTCAGGGACAGAACCTTTATTGAATGCCAAAATAGGTGTGCCGCATGCCATTGACTCAATCATTACAAGTCCAAATGGTTCGCCCCATTGTATAGGGAATAAAGTGGCCAATGCGTGCAAATACCACAATTTCTTTTGCTCTCTATTGACTTCCCCGATGTAGATAATCTGTTTGTCACTGTCCAATAGCGGTTTCATTACCTTCTCGTAATAGTCATTATCAGCTGGGCGCTTGCCTGCGTCAACGCATAGGTCAATAGAATTCTTTAAATCTTTGAAAAATGCTTTGTCATTAAGTTTGTTTTGTACATTTACAGCTATAATGAGTTTCGAGCCTGTTTTTTTTGCGACTTCTATGGCTTTATCCTGCCCTTTGACTTGAGTTATTCTGCTGACAGTGAATAAATAGCTCTCTTTGCAGGACTCATTTTTAGAAGGATAGTTATCCAAATCAACGCCATGGTGAATAACATCCATCAAATTACCTAAGCAAAGGTGTTCTTTTTTTTGATATTCACTTATTGGAACAAAATAGACTTCACTATAGGGCGTCAATGTTTCACTCCAGCGTTTGAAAGGTAGATGATCTTCGGCGGGAACATGAAGCGTAATAACAATTGGAACAGGGCTGGTTAACAATCCCTCATAAATATACTTAACCATTACTGGATCATGTAAGTGGACAATGTCAATGTCGCCTATCCTCGCCCTTTTCAATGCCTTAAGAAGATGCCGTTGCAGGTTGTTACGTTGTTCTGGGGTATCTTCGCTCCAATATTCACTGAAGCTTTTCTCTACAGTTACGTATTTTTCTCCAATAACCATTGAATCGCCAGAGCAGGCGACAATCGAACGGTGTTCTAAACAATGAAGACCTTTATCTATATTATAAATAACCTTCTCAATGGGACCATACCCAATATCTGGTCTGATCGGCCTATTAAGGGTAGCCACTTGCAATACTGTTATCTTAGATATCTTTCCCGTTTGCATTTTTTCTCCATGTAATCGCTTCTTATATTCAACTGGAATAGGCGTCAATCTGCTGGCAAAACGCCTAATGCCAAGTTGCATTCCAAATGACAACAAAAAAAGTGACAAGTATAAAGCAACGCAGACATAGATAACAGTACGTTGTCGGCAACACAATGTACTGGTAATGTGGTTAGCGTTAGAATGTACTGGAACCGAAAACTATTTTTTTGAATATATTAAATCTCAATATAGCAGATATATCCCGGCTTAACAACATGCAAATTTAACACTAAATATACTAATCAAGAACAATTCATACAATTAGGTCTTTTATTTTAGCAGTATTAGAAGTTGTTAATATGTGTAGAACTTTTAAGAGTTATGCACATATTAACAACTTGAGAAAACAGGCATCCTCCCTGCAAAATGGTGTAATGTTATTTTTTGATATCAAACAAACCAGTTGCTGCCCCCAAAGAACCGCCTATTATTTGTAAAAAAACACGGTATCAAAATAGAACCCTCTACCATAGGACACATTCTGAAAAGGTTAAATGCAGTCATAGAACATCTGAACTTCGCACACCTTGCGGTGCGGACTATTGTAAATGCCGGCCAAAAGGCTCGTCCATGAAAGCGGGTTTAAAAACCTGCCGCTGCATATGGACAAAGCAAATCTCCTATGTTAACCAAAAGTTAATATTTCAGAAATTAAATAGAAATAAAAATTATATAAACTTTGATTAAACGGCGGGATGAGGGAGGTGATAAGAATAATCAGCATTGGGTATTAAACGGATGGAGTAGTAAAAAGCCTTAAAAAGCAAAAATGACAGGTAAAGACTCTTTTACAAGTCCATTATAATTAAATTAATCCAGTTTAAAAAAGGTAGGATTACATTATGAGAAAAAAAATCAACTTATTATGTATTAGTACAATATTGTTAGTGATAGTCAACAGCAGGCTTTCTTTGGCGGCTGAAAGCATAGAGAGCTTAACCAAAAGAATCGAAGCCTTAGAAAAAGAAAAGTCTGCCAACACAAGTAATCTGATTAGCAATCTGAAACTAAACGGCTTTGTGGATACCAGTTATGTATATGATGACAATGCTGAAACAAATACCTTCAGCTTGGATAAAGTAGTCTTATACGGCGCTTATTATCCGGTGGATCATGCCGGCTTGTTCTTTGATGTTGGCTTTGAAAATGTGGATTCCGGCGGCTCGGCAGTTCTGGATCAAGGATATGTCACCTTAACCGCTACCATAGGTTCAGGGCTTACCTTTACTCTGGGTAAGTTTGACGCTCCCATAGGATATGAGCTGGTGGATGCGCCTGATCTGTATCAATATTCTCATGCTTTGGTATTTGATTACGGGCTGCCTACTTCATTGAGCGGGCTAAAACTGGATACTACCATAGCCGAAATAGTGGATATTACCGCTTATCTGGTAAATGGCTGGGATGTTGATTCGGATAATAATAAAGCTAAAACAGCCGGCGGGCGCTTGGGAATCAGGCCGGTAGAAGGGGTTAATTTGGGTTTTTCCTATGCAGCCGGCGCCGAAGCTGATGATGATAATGATAATTTGCGGCAGATATTTGATATAGACCTAACCATTGATATGGTTGAAAATCTGATAATTGGCGGGGAGCTTAACTGGGGTCGCGAGGAAGAGGCCAGTCTTACCAACGCAAAAGACGATGCGGGCTGGTTTGGCGCCATGGCTATGCTGCATTATGATTTCTGCAATTGGTCCGGTCTTACACTGCGTTATGACTATTTTGATGACAAGGACGGAGCCAGATTTTAAAACGCCGTAGATGAGACCAGACAAGCTATGACGATAGCTCCTACCTTTATTATATGCGATACGTTCAGCGCTTTGGTGGAATACAGATATGATCATTCTGATGAGGATACCTTTGTGCAAGAAAATGGTGAATTGGTAAATGATAACAGTACGCTTGCTGTAGAATTTATTTATTCATTTTAGGGCAAACGCTCCGGCCATTTTAGGGGGGATTACCCCCAATGCTGTTGACTTAAGGCTATACGATAATGAAAAGACTTTTCTTAGTCTGTCATTCTTAAGGCCGAAGGCCGAAGAATCTGTAAGCATACGCAGGCAGATTCTTCACTGCGCTTACGCTTCGTTTAAGAATGACAGTTGTTGCAATATAATAATATGCAGCCGCGGGTTTTTAAACCAGCTTTCATGGCCGACCTAAAGGTCGGCGGCTGCAAGAGGTCGTTCGCACCAGAAGGTGCACTAACTTAAAATAAGGAGTAACCGATATGAGGAGAAAAATATTTAGTCAGGCTTTGCTGGTATGCTGCCTGATGTTGGGGCTGGTCATACCGGCCTTTGCCCAGGAGGCCACTGCCGCTAGCAATGCCACGGCAATAAATACAGTCTGGACGCTGATAGCCGCTTTTTTGGTGTTCTTTATGCAGGCGGGTTTTGCCATGGTAGAGGCCGGCTTTACCCGGGCCAAGAATGCCGGTAATATTATGATGAAAAATCTGATGGATTTCTGTGCCGGCTCCATTGCCTACTGGTTGGTGGGATTCGGTATAATGTTCGGAGCGGATAAAATGGGACTGTTCGGTTCAAGCGGTTTTTTTCTATCAGCGGGGAATCCTTCTACTGGAGAGGGTCTATGGCAGTATGCTTTCTGGATGTTTCAAGTTGTCTTTGCGGCTACTGCTGCGACTATTGTATCCGGGGCTATGGCTGAGCGTACCAAATTTGTGGGTTACCTGTTGTACAGTGTGGTGATTTCAGCCCTGATCTATCCGGTGGTTGGGCATTGGATTTGGGGTGGAGGCTGGTTATCTAACCTGGGTTTGGTAGACTTTGCCGGTTCAACCGTAGTACACTCTGTCGGCGGCTGGGCTTCGCTGGCCGGCGCTACGGCGCTTGGGGCAAGATATGGTAAATATGGATCAGATGGAAAAGCAAATGCTATTCCGGGACACAATATCCCGCTGGCTGCTTTAGGGGTTTTTATTTTGTGGTTCGGCTGGTTCGGTTTTAATCCGGGTTCTACAGTATCAGGCGTCAATTTGAGTATTGCCACCATTGCAGTGACTACCAACTTGGCGGCGGCGGCAGGCGCTATTTCAGCTATGCTTACTGTATGGTTTCAATTCGGCAAACCGGATACCGGTATGACCTTAAACGGGGCATTGGCTGGACTGGTAGCTATTACTGCCGGCTGTGCCAGCGTATCTCCGGGCAGCGCTATAATTATCGGATTGCTGGCCGGTGTACTGGTAGTTTTTTCGGTGGAATTTATTGACAAAAAACTAAAAATAGACGATCCGGTGGGAGCGATATCCGTACATGGAGTATGCGGTTCTTTCGGTACGTTGTGCGTAGGATTCTTTGCCGAGGCCGCATATGGCGAGGCCAGCGGCGCCGGAGCCGTAAACGGCTTATTTTTCGGCGGGGGGATAAAGCTTTTTATTACCCAATTGACCGGAGTTGTCAGCGTATTTTTATGGGTATTTATCAGCGCCTTTATCTTGTTTAAGGTTATTTCCGCTACAGTCGGCTTGCGGGTGACTCGTGAAGAAGAGCTGCGC
>JAJRXT010000011.1 GCA_024276125.1 bacterium | reverse complement strand
CTATCGCGACGATATAAGCACAAGCGCTCGTCGCCCCCTGCTTTGTCACACCGAAATTCCATTCGCAATTTCCGATAAAAAAATTATACTGGTCGATGACGTATTATATACCGGACGCACCATTAGAGCGGCCTTTGATGCTCTGATAGACTTAGGACGCCCGCAGGTAATTGAACTGGCCGTATTAATCGATCGCGGACATCGCGAACTTCCCATTTGCGCTGATTATGTGGGAGAAAAAATACCAACCACTCAGCAGGAAACCATTAAACTTATCATAGAGAACAAATCACATAAAGTAGTTCTGCAAAAAGATAACAGCAATAAAAAATGGTAGAACAAAAACATAAATTAACTACAGAGAACACTTAAAGTACACAAAGAAATAACAAAAAAACCCCTCTGTGTTTCTCTGTGCCCTCTGTGGCTAATATTTATCTTTTAATATCAATTAGTTGAACATAGGTATGTTCGTATGCTAATCTAATCTAAAGGTTACTATTAGCCGTCATTCTGAGGCCGGAGGCCGAAGAATCTTAACTATTTGAAAACAAAGAGATTCTTCACTACGCTTCGAGACTGTGTCACAACCAGAAAAATCGCTTTTTTCCTGTCATTCCTGCAGAAGCAGGAATCTATAACTTATTGAAAAGGCTGGATTCCTGATTCCGCAGGAATGACAGGTTGAGAGCATTGTATTGCGGGGGGGGGGGATTCTTCAGCCTTTGGCTTTAAGAATGACAACTATGGATAATTTCACTATAGGTAGCAACTTGGGTTAAATAATTTAGAATCAATGTTGAAACTCCTAAACATCAAATTAACCATTGCTATAGACGGTCCGGCGGGCGCCGGTAAAAGCAGCGCCGCTAAGCTGCTTGCTCAAAAACTGGGCTATACCTACGTTGATACAGGCTTAATGTATAGGGTAATAGCCTGGGCCGCTGTTACAAAGGCTATAATACCGGATAATAAAAGCATTATAGATACTTTATTTTCCGAATTTAAAATAGAATTTCAGGCTGAAGGTGTATCATTTAAAGTGTTAGCGCAAGCTGAAAATATTACGCATAAGCTGCGTACCCCTGATGTCAGCCGCTATGCCTCACTTTATTCCGGCCTGCCGGCAGTACGCGATTATTTATTAGGTTTACAGCGTAAAATGGGGCAATCGGGCGGAGTTATTATGGAAGGGCGCGATATTGGGACGGTGATATTTCCCGAGGCGGATTGTAAATTCTTTTTAGATGCCGATACAAAAGAGCGGGCGCTGCGGCGGCATCAGGAACTAAAGGCAAAGGATAACCCTACCAAGTTAACCGATACTATAAGAGATATACAAAAGCGCGACGCACAAGACAGTAGGCGCAAATTAGCCCCGCTAAAAAAGGCCGCAGATGCCATTGTAATTGATTCTACCAATTTGACGCTGGAGCAGGTAGTGGATATGATGCTTTCGCATATTGATAGGGTAACTTAATGAAATGTGCAGCCTGCAATGGGAAAATGAGTAAAAAAACTCTCCGATGTGATGAATCGGCTTAAGAAAGCTAGCTAATAATGGCATCATGTTTTGCATCAAGAATTAGCGAGGCCATCAAAAAAATCATATATAAGAGGTATAAGTCATGGTTAAGTTTCACTTAACCGCCATAATCTGGAGGGAGGAGCTGGGATTTGTATCTAAATGCCCGGAATTAGGGGTATCCAGCGCCAGCGATAATTCTGAAGAAGCCCTGAAAAATCTCAGAGAAGCCGTAGAACTTTATTTAGAAAATGCAAGGGAACTTGATTTGTTTGACGACCTTCATGATGTTTCGGTCTGTACCCAGGCCAAAACCGATAATGGATACGCTGCCCTTAACCGTTTCGGCTTGAGACAAACCGAAACATCAAACATGCTGTCATTCTGAGGACGAAGGACGAAGAATCTGTAAGCATACGTGTACAGATTCTTCACTCCGCTTCGAGGCTGTGTCATAACTCAATTTCAGATAGGTCGACTACCATATGTGGCAGGTAAGTTTTTGTAAACCTACCACATGTAGACAGTAAATCTTGTCAAAAGGGATTATGACACAGCCTCTTCATTCAGAATGACAATTTCCTTAAATCAACAGCCTTTACGCGGGCAGACCCTTCGCTTTAAAGCTCAGGGTGGCAACTTAATAACGATAAAAACCTATTTTATAGAAACATAAAGAATAGTGTTCAAACTACAATTTTCTCTAATTGGAAAATATCATGAATAAACTTTTAAAACTAGATAAAACAGGTGACTTAAGGCTTCTTGAGACAATCAAAAAACCTTGCACCTACAGTTTGATGATGAGTTGTTTTTGTTCAGCGGCAAGGACTATCTGGTAATTAAAAAAATTCAGCGGCCGTTGCTGGCCAAGCGGTTTAAAAACTTATCCGATAAAGTGGAAAAACGATTTAAAAAAGAGGGCATACAAGAAGAGCTAATAGATGAGGCGATTAAATGGGCACGAAAGTAGTGTTTGATACCAATGTGTTTGTCTCAGCCTTGGGATGGAGAGGAGCATCTCATGAAATTTTTAATCGATGTATCAAAGGAAATTTGAAATTATTTATTTCTATTGAAATATTTGATGAGATTAAACGGGTTTTAAATTATCCTAAATTCAGGTTTCATCAAGCAGAAATTGATGAGTTTCTGGAGCAGATATTAGAAGTGGGAAGACTAGTAGAAACAGAGGTCAAAGTGCAAATAATTAAAGATGACCCCAGTGATAATAAATTCTTGGAATGCGCTCTAGCCGCAAAAGCTGATTATATTATAAGTCGTGACTCTCATCTCTTAAAAATACTGGAATTTGCAGGAATAAAAATCAGCTCACCGGAAAAGCTTAGAACGGAATTGCATAAATGATAAATTGCAGTTTAGGTATAATGGCGTATAATGAGCAGGCCAATATCGGGCATCTGCTACAGGCCGTATTAAACCAAAAATACAAATTATGTAATTTAACAGAAATATTTGTAGTAGCCAGCGGCTGTACTGATAATACGGTGAAAATTGCCCAATCATACGCAAAAAAGGACAGCCGGATACAGGTGTTAATCCAGCCGCAGCGTTGCGGTAAGGCCTCTGCTATTAACCTGTTTATTGAACATGCTACGGGTGACATACTGATTGTGGAAAGCGGGGATACCATACCTGCGGCTACTTGTTACGAAGAGCTGGTTAACCCATTTTTAAAACATACAATCGGGATGGTGGGCGCAAGACCGGTGCCGGTTAATAATCCCAAAACTTTTTTGGGATCCAGCGTACATTTTTTGTGGGGATTGCATCATCTGTTAGCCAGCCAAAACCCTAAATTGGGTGAATTGATAGCTTTTAGAAATACCATTAAAAAAATACCGGAAAAAACAGCCGTAGATGAGGCCAGTATTGAACAAATGATAACCGCTGATGATTATCATTTAGCATACGTACCTGATGCTATTGTATATAATAAGGGACCGGAAACCATAAGCGATTTTCTAAAGCAGCGCCGCAGGATAGCAAACGGTCATATGCACCTGGCCCGTACCACCAATTATTCGCCGTCTACCACCAGTACCACACATACCCTAAAGGTTATCCATATGCGCTTATGCACGCATCTTGCCAGAATCGGTAAATTTGCCAAAAAGGGAAAGCCCGCTTTATTTTTAGCCTATTTATGCAGAGAGGCGCTACGCGCTATATGGGCTATCGGCGCTATTAAATTAGATGTTATAGGCAGATTATTGGGCTGGTATGATTTTAATATAAAACATAAAAATCCGGTTAGCTGGTAACAAATTACTACTACTAAAAGGTTAAATAAGTGATTGAACTATTACCTCGCCTGCCTTGGTATAAATCATATAGAAGCCTTGGATACCCTAAGCGCCTTCCGCTAAGCTATACGGTAAGCGTCACCTATCGCTGTAATTCACGCTGTGCAAGCTGCCGCATATATGACAAGGCTCCGGTAACTGAGCTTACAGTTGCAGAATATGAGCGTATATTTAAATCAGTAGGTCATATGCCATACTGGATAACTATAAGCGGCGGCGAACCGTTTTTGCGCCGTGATATTGCAGATATCTGTAAAACCATATATAATTACTCCAAACCGGCTATCATAAATATCCCCACTAATGGTATTTTGTATAAGATAATTCCGCAAGCAGTAGAGAAAATCGCCAAAACCTGTGCTGGCAGTAATATTATTATTAACCTGTCATTGGATGAGATAGGGGAGGCACATGATAAGATACGCGGGGTAAAGGGGAATTATGAACGTACAAAGCAGACTTATGATGCGCTTCGCTTGCTTAAATTACCCAACCTTACATTAGGCATTCATACTGTAATATCCAAATTTAATGTTAAGCGTTTTCCTCAAATTTACGATGAGCTGATTAAATGGAAGCCGGATTCATATATCACTGAAGTAGCTGAAGAACGAATCTAGCTGGGCACCATAGGAACCGGCATAACTCCCGCGCCAAACGAATATGCACAGGCTGTTGATTATCTTACGGGCAAAATGAAACAAACCAAAGCAAAGGCTATATCAAAAATAAGCCAAGCCTTTCGCCTGCAATATTATGATATGGTAAAGCATATATTAAAAAATAAAAGCGGGGTACTTCCCTGTTATGCGGGTATTATATCCTGTCAAATCTCACCAGACGGGGATATCTGGCCTTGCTGTATAAAATCTGAAGTAATGGGTAATCTAAGGGATACTGATTATGATTTTGGCCGGATTTGGTTTAGCGATAAAGCGGACAAGATAAGGGCGCAGATAAAAAAAAGCGGGTGCTTTTGTCCGCTGGCTAATTCATCTTATACTAATTTATTGTGTAATTTTAGCTATCTGGCTAAAATAGCCTTAAGTTTGGTTAAACCTGGAGGAAGTTAGTTCCTTATTTTTTATCTATAGGGAAGGGCGCATCCCATTGTAGGGGTAGGTTTAAAACCTACCCCTACAGTATCGGACAATTACAAAAAGTAGGGTGGGTCAAGCCCCTATTATAAAAGAGCCTAAAAAGATACGTTTTTAAGTGTCCCTTATCTGATCGTTGCGGACCCACCATACCTGCAATTGCTTAAGCGCCAGGTGTGGTGGATTCGGGGTGATCTTTTCATAAAAAGTATTGTCTTTAATTTACAACGAGCATCTATAATATTAGACCCCTTAATCCACCCTACAGTTGTGTTATTATTCTTTTTACATAAAGAGAAGCTCTTAAATCAACAAAATTGGGTTAAACCTGGAAAAAATAAATGAAAGTTATGCTTATAAGGCCGCCGGCCAGATTTTACGCAGGCGGGATGCCGCCGGAGCTTGGTCTGCCGCTGGGGCTTATGTATATCGGCGCCATGCTGGAGCGGCAAAATATACCGGTAAGCATACTGGATGCGCAGTTGGGACGCATATATCAGGACAGCCGTAATACGGATTATAAAAACTTCGGTATGAACTGGGATGATATAGCAGGTAAGATAAAAGAAAATAAGCCGGATATCATCGGTATAAGCAATCAATATACAGCACAATTAGATAACACGCTTTTTCTAGCCAGCTTAATAAAAAAAATTGATAGCAGTATCACGGTAATCGCCGGAGGTCCTCATGCTGCTGTTATGCCGGTAAGTTTTTTTACGGCCAAGGCCGGCATAGATGCGGTCATAAAGGGCGAGGGTGAATATGCTATACCCCGGCTGGTAAAATGTATCCAAGATAAACAGGATATAGCGGATATCCCCGGAGTGGTTACGCCTGATAATATGGGTAAGTCCAAACCGGCTGAGACAATCGGCAATTTGGATGCTCTGCCTTACCCTGCTTATCATTTAATAGATGTGGAGAGTTATTTTTCCATTGTAAAAAGCGGTATGGACGGACGGCCTATTTTTTCTTATCCGCAAGTGGAGCGTTGCGTCTCTATGATAACCAGCCGCGGCTGTCCCTACGGCTGCATATTTTGTTCGATTCATCTGCATATGGGGCGTAAATTCCGCAAGCATTCGGCGGAATATGTAATTGCTCATATAGATTATCTGGTTAAAAAATATGATATACACCATAT
>JAJRXT010000010.1 GCA_024276125.1 bacterium | reverse complement strand
TTTTCAGCCTCCATATAAAAAGCAGTACAATCGCCGCTAGCGAGGCTGTATTTGTTTTTTTTCTGTTATGTGCGGTGTATTATGTATACCGGCTTAAGGAACGCTATTGCTTGATGCGCTTTGCTATAGCTTGCATTTTTATTAATCTGGCTATAGCCTCGCGTTATACGGGTTTAATATATCTGCCGGTTTTGTGTTTTATTTTGTTTGACAGGCAGAATATAATCCGCAGTCTTAGACGATGTGTTTTATTTTCGGTATGTTCTGTTATTTTCGTATTTATTTGGGGCGCTTTGCACTATAGCATGTTGGGCGATGCTTATTATCCGCTTAGATTCATCTTAAACGAACATCTTTCCGTATTAAATAATGTTGGCGGCGGGGCTGCTATATCAAGCAGGTTGTATTATCTTATTTTCTGGCCGGCGGTGGTGTTTTTGAGCCTAAGTCCGATAACCGCAGGTTTAGCCTGCTACGGCGTATATGATAAAAGCAGTATAAAAAAGCATTTGGATTTTATACTGCTTTTTTTAATGCCATATGCGGTGTTTATATATAAGTCTGTAATACGGGCTGATTTTTTTCTAATGCCTAGATTTGTAATAGATTCAACTATATTTTTAGTCCCCTTTGCGGTAATCGGGATGCGTAAATTAGCTGGTGTAAAGAATAAATTAGCGCACCAAACAGTGCAAACTCCCCTCACCCTGCCCTATCCCCAAAGGGGAGATGGTTTTATAATAAGCGGTGTAATTTTATGGTCGGTTTTTGTTATTATATTATCACAGGGGGATTTTGCTTTAAGCGAAAAATTAAGGGCGGTTTCGCCTATATCTAAATTAGAAAGCGGACAGCAGGCGGCGGTTGATTTTTTAAAGCAAAACAAGCATGTAAATAAAATAATAATCGATCACAATAAAACTTGGTCTGAAGTGGAGATAATGTTTTATTCGTTACTATCAGATAATTATTTTATCAGAGACATTACCAACATACAGACTTTAGCTGATTATTTGCAGGATGCTAAAGCGGATTATCTGATTTTATTGCCGGATGGAGTATTATCCAAACAGCTTGATAATAAACAGATTTATCAGCAGATAGGGCTTAGTTTGGTGTTGGGTAAGGGTGGTTATAGGATATTTAACCTAAGTTCGACATAAAAGTTGTTGAATTTATTAAACTGTAGGGGCGGCGGCTTGTTCCCGCCCGTAATTCGGGAGGGGATGCGCCTCAATGCCATTAAGTTAAGCTTTATACTATAATTAAAAGGTTTTTTTAGCCTGTCATTCTTCAGCCTTTGGCCGAAGAATCTGCCCGCATATGGAAGTAGATTCTTCACTCCACTCCGTTTCATTCAGAATGACAATTTCCTTCACTTAACGGTATTGGGGATGCGCTCTTCCCCTACAGTAAATCTACGTTAATTATTTGATATGTAATAATATTCTACTCTTCTTATGTCGAACTCACGTTATAGGCAGCAACTTGGGTTAAGAATAGCTGTTGTATACCCCCCCCCTTAATCCACCCTACAGTGGCGCTGTTAATTTTTTTTTGCGTAACATGAGTTCTTGGTTGAATTTACGTTATTTTGTTTATCAAAGAGCGAACAAATAAAGGCAGTTGACAGCTTTACGGCAAGATATCCTAACAGTATAATTCCGCGCAGCAGGTTTTTTAGTTTTAAGACTGCCACATTGGAATATTCTTCATCTGGATACAGCGTAAGCCAACAGATACCGGGATATAACAAGCGTTTTATGAAATTGAATTTATTTTCAGCTAGTAGATAACTTATAACAATGCGTACATTTTTATGTAATTGCGCCTCGCCGTGCAATAGATTTTCCTCATCAAATATAAAAGGAAAAATTCTGTGCGTAAACCTGCATGGCGCTAATTGTCTCAATATCTTTTCGTCTATTTCAGTACCTAATAATTTGTGAGTAAAATATAGGGTATAGTATATTTTAGGGGTTAAATTATATGTTTTGGCAAGAGTTATAATTTTGTCCCAATCCAGCTTATGCTTAGTATCGGATACAAGCCGGTCTACGTCCCATAGGTCTTTTAGAGATAAAAACCAGTGACCGGATAAGTGCAGGCACAGGTGCAAAAAAAGATGTTCTCTGCAAGGTATTAGCGCGTTGTATCCGGCTAATTTGATTTTTTCAGCCTCCTGCCACATAAGGGCTGTATCAAAATTGGCCGAGTTCTCTGCCGGATATAGCGCCCAATGGAATTCAAAGCTTAATCCGGGCGCACGCAT
>JAJRXT010000103.1 GCA_024276125.1 bacterium | reverse complement strand
TAAGGTTAACAATAAAAGCACGTTGGCTGTTGATTTTTGATTAACCGCTAACGCAAATACGATTTTTAAAGAATTTTTGACTTTTTTTCAAAGAACGAACCCCTGATTCGCTAAATCACGGCTGGTCGCGACACAGCCTCCGGGAGAGGCTGGCATATGCACCATCAACTTGGCGGAACTGTTTTTCGGAGCGTATAATTCCCAAAAAGTTAAGCATAACCTCTCCAGACTCACCGAATTTATCTCTGAAATTCCAATAGCTAATCTGGAGACAGAAGGGCTAAGGCAATATGGCCGATTAAAGGCTCAATTGCGAGCCCAAGGTAATATCATTGATGAATTTGATTTACTCATAGCAGGTATCTGTATTGCCCGCGATTTTGTACTTATTACCAATAATGAAAAGCATTTTGCCCGTATAGAAGGGTTAAAATTGGAGAATTGGATTAAATCCTGATCTTCTATGTTTCGGTTTGTCCTCAAGCCAAAACCATTGAGGGCGTCTTTAACTGTTTCGGCTTGAGACAAGCCGAAACATCACGATGTTCCATCACGATAGTCGGACTCGTCTCTGAGCCAGACGCCTGAAGGCTTTGGGTCAGGGACGACCCAAAGTACCAGAAGTGACATTCTGAAACACCATTAAAAAAAGGAGCGGATTGTGAAGAAAATTTTGCGAGTATTTGTTAAAAATCTGTTATGTAGTTTTCTTGCAGTTGTTTTTGTATTTGTTTTAACTCATCAGGCTATGGCGATAACCCGGGATGTATGTAAGTCGGGCTGTAGTTATTCCACCATTCAAGCCGGCATTGATGCGGCAGGACCGGGGGATGTGGTTTTAGTGGATGACGGGGTATATACGGAGAATATCAGCTTTTTAGGTAAAAATATAACCGTAAAATCTGGAAACGGCGCAGCCGCAACGATTATTGACGGTAACGGCGGCACAGTAGTAAATTTTTCCAGCAAAATCTGGAAACGGCGCAGCCGCAACGATTATTGACGGTAACGGCGGCACAGTAGTAAATTTTTCCAGCGGCGAGGGGCCGTTATCTGTTTTATCCGGCTTTACTATAAAAAACGGTAACGCCACAGATGGCGGCGGTATTTATTCCTATTCGCAACAACTAAACATCAGCGATTGTAATTTCAATAACAATACTGCAACTTCAGTCGGAGGCGCTGTTTATTGTAATTCCGCCGCAGATATCACAGATTCTGTTTTCAGCGCTAATGGAGCCACCAAATACGGCGGGGCGATTTATTTTGACAGTAAGAGCGCGACCACCATGACTAACTGCATATTAGAGCATAATATGGCCGGTTATACCGTAGAAGGTCATATCTTGTGACTTCGCAATAATTTATTTACCACAAAGAACACAAAGAGTTTGACAAGTTATTTTATTATTTCTCTGTGGTTAAATTATGTTTTTGTTCTTTTGAAAATCATTGTTTATGAGCTGGTTGAGTATAGTTGGCTTATGAGCAAATGCAAGAGTGGTGGATTCGGGGTAGTCAATATATAGTGTTAGGTCTTTTAATTTATGATTTATATCCATTATAGACGACCCCTTAATCCACCCTACAGCAGCATTGTAATCTTTTTTGCAGGCTAACTTTATTAGCAGCCATTTGTTTATATGTTTTTTCCAATAGAAAAGGCCTTACCCAAAAGCTCTCCAATTCCATAATAATTACGATTAGCCGGATCAAATAAAAAGGGCGCAACTTTTTTTATATCAGGCAGCCCCTTGTCGTCCAATATGGAGTCATCGGCTTTTATATCTAAAATCTCCCCTATAAACTGGGTATGCAGGCCTATTTTAAAAGAATGACTAACCTTGCATTCTAATATAAGCGGGAATTCCTTTATATACGGCGCAGCTACCAGCTTGCTTTTAACCGGCGTAAGCCCGGCATCTGCAAACTTATTCTTATCCCTGCCGGAGACTATACCGAAATAATCCGCCTCTTTGACTTGAGATTCTGAAGGAATATTTACGGTAAACGCCTTTTTTTCAATTAGATTGCCGTATGTGTAAGTTGCCTCTCTTACGGAAATCGCAACAGACGGCGGAGCCGAACAGCATATACCGCCCCAAGCGACGCTCATAGCGTTTGCTCTGCCCGCTTTATCATAGGTTGCCACAATCAAAACAGGGGTGGGATAAATAATCGTTTTTGCGCCGATTGATTTTTTCATTTGACTATCCTTATAGATTATTTTCGGTTAGAAATTAGCATCTTTACAAATAATAAATTTTGCGGTATATAATTTAAAAGTGGTTGGTTGCCAATAAAAAGAATATACTGTTATTTATATTACCTGTCAACTTGCGATTATTTTTATTATGATAGACTCAAGCGAATTTCAAAAATTAGTCTGCCCAAAATGCGGTAAGAATATGTCTCACGGATATATTACCGGACATTGGTTTCGCCTGCGCTGGAATACAAATGATAAAACCAAAACCGTATTTGCGGGTACGCCGCTTAGAAAAAATATCGACTGGCGCAATTCGCCCTCTATTGAAGCGCTAAGGTGTGAGTCTTGCAAATTGGGAATATTCCGTTATGATTATTAAATCCGAACAATTTGGCTTGATGTTTCGGGATGATACACCCCGAGACAAACATAAAAATTATTGATAAAATGGGGGTAGCGACCAACGGGAGCCTACGGGCGAAGCCCCTTTATTGGCTGGGGCGCCTCCGCCCCTAGTTAAATTTGACTGATACAATTTTTGATGCGCCCGGGGTTTCCATGGTTATACCGTATAATAAGTCGGCTGTTTCCATGGTCCTTTTGTTATGCGTTATAATTATAATTTGAGACTGTTTGGTAAATTCTTTCAGCATGATAATCAATCTGCCTACATTGGCCTCGTCTAATGCGGCATCCACCTCGTCTAAAAAACATAAGGGACTGGGCTTTATTAAATAAATGGAAAATAAGAATGCAATAGCTGTAAGGGCTTTTTCCCCGCCTGATAGTAAGTTTAAATTCTGAAGTTTTTTACAGGGGGGCTGTACCATTATTTCCACTCCGCCGTTTAGTATATTTGAGCCTTCATCCAAGCGTAATTCCGCGCGTCCGCCTTCAAATAATCGGGTATAGACCTTGCCGAATTGTTCATTTACCGCATCCAGAGTTTTTTTAAACCGTTCTTTAGTGGTGGAGTTGATTTGTGCGATAACCCTTTGCAAAGATTCCACCGACTCGGTTAAATCATTCAGTTGTTTTACATAAAACTGATATCTCTCTTCCAGCAGATTGTATTCTTCAATAGCGGTTAGATTAACATTACCTATAGCCGCAAGCCGCTTTTCCGCCAAAGCTAATTCATTAGTCCAAGTCTGTACATCCCCCTCTTCTTCTTGTGTAGAGGGCATGATGAGGGGATTGTCTATATTAATCTGCTCGGCTAATTGATTGATCCGCAGGTTGATTTTGGTTATTTGTATTTCGGTTTCAGTTGTCTGTTTGGCTAGTTTCTCCAAATTCTTTTTTTGCTGTCTGTAATCTGTTTCCAGTTGCGAGGCTGTAAGCCTTTTATCCTCATATAGACGGTTTTTTTCTATAATGATTTGTTTTAATTTGTTGTTCTCTTTGGCCTCTTTTAATAGAAGCTTGTTTTTTTCGGCAAGTTCCGCCTTGGTTTGCAACTTGCGGGACTCATCTTTTTCTAAAGACAGCCTGCGCTCTCCAAGGCGCCGGTTCAGATTTCTTATACTGTTTTCCAGTCGTCTTATCTCTGTTCCCGCTGTTTTTGTTTTTTCCTGCAATGAGGCTATATCAATCCGATATTGCGTAACCTCGCCCCTTAGCGCTTGCAATATTTGATTTACATCGCTGACTTCTTGTTTTATTTGCTCAATTAGGCTTTGTTGAGCCTCTTCATCATCCTTTATGCCGCCAAGCTCCTCTTTTTTATCGGCTAAGGTGTCTTGTGCTTCCTGCTGCTCTAATTTTAGTTGACTGCATTCTGCTTCTATTGTATTTAATTGGTATTCAATGCGCGATAATTCACGCTGGTGTTGTTCTGCGTCTTTTTTCTGAGTGAGTAAATCCAGTTCGATATTGCGCAATTTATACTGTTGTTCTGTCTGGAGCTCATTCAATTTATCAATATGCGACCGGCGCTTTTTTATATGCCTGCTTAGTTTTTCATGCTCTGATTTTAAGGTTTTGATTTGTTCTTGTAATTCCTCAATGCGTCTGTTGCGCGTAAGAATACCGCCGCCGGCGCCTTTTGTGCCGCCGCCGGATATAATTATTCCGTCTTTTAATACTTCTCCGGTTAGGCCGACTATTGTATAATCGGCTATATCTGCTTTATTCTTTAGGATAAGCTCTTGTATTGTCGATAAATCCTCCACCAGCAATACGTCGGAGAACAGGTATGTTATAGTATCGGTATACTCAGCCGCGCCGGCTGCCGGCTCTACAAATTCCAAAGCGCCGCCTAAAACGCCGTTTATGCTTTGGAGACCGGTCGATATATCTTTAGCCGGCGTTATTTTATTTTTTAGAATAAAGCTGACCCTGCCGCTTTTATTCTCATTTAAATAGCTAATACCCTTAAGAGCGCTGTTTAAATCCTCTACCACGACATATCCCAAACAGTGAGCCAAGGCGGCTTCTATCGCCCTTTCATAGCGTGCCTCGGTTTTAATCAAGCGCCCCACTACCTGATGTATGCCCCCTATTTTATCTTTTGCCTTAATTAAATGGCGGACTCCATCTGCGAATCCTTCCAGCTTTTGATTTAACTCGTCAAGTGAATGTAATTGCGAAGTTTTTAAGTTTAAATCCTGTTGTAACCCGCTAAGCTTTTGGGTTTGTTTTTTTAAATAAAGCGTGTTTTTTTTCAGTTTAATATTTATTCTGTTTGATTTTTCCTGCAATTGGCTGAATAAATTTTTAGTATTATTGATTTTTTGTTTTGAAAGGCTGATTTGTCGCCGTATATCTTCTTTTTCTATATAGGCGGTTTCTTGTTAAATGTGTAATTTGGCCTCTTTTTTGTCTATTTCTCTTAATCTGTTTTTAAGGGCATGAATCAAATTGTTAAGTTTTGCATTTTTTGCGGTTAGTTGAATGATTTTATTTTTTTCTTGCTCCAGCCGGTGTTGATTTTGATTGTATTGCTTCTCTTGTTTTTTAAGCTCGGTATCTTTTTGTTCTACTTGTATATGTTTTTCATTATATTGTTGTTTATAATTTTCATAGCGTTGCCGCTGACCGTCAAGCTGCCGCTGCATGGATTCTTGCGCCCGTATCATACTTTTTATTTCGGCTTGGCAGGCTTCCTGCTGTTCTTTTAAGTGACTTAATGTTTCTTTTAAGTGAATGATGCGGTCTTCGCAGCGTTTGGCGCTTATCTCCTGTTTATGAGCTTGTTGCTGCAATAAGGCCAGCTCTTCTTTTTGCTGCGTGATAATAAGGCGCAAGTTTTCTAATTGAGCCTCTTGGCGGGATACTTTGGTTATTTGCTGTGTCTGGTCTTTTTTTAATAGTTCAAAAAGTTTTTTTGTAGTTTCATCTTTTTTCTTAAGCAGGTTATATTCATGCAGGGTTAGGTTTAGGGATAATCTGCGTTTTTGAGCGGATAATTTTTGTATTTTAAGGCGGTTTTTGCTTGTCTATCTAATTTATCGCGCTGTCGTTTTATTTCTTGGGTTATATCATTTATGCGCAGGAGGTTTTGTCGGGTAGCGTCCAGCTTGCGTATTGATTCTTTTTTGCGGTGTTTATATTTCATAATACCGGCGGCTTCTTCTATTAACAGGCGCCTTTCTGCGGGTTTGGATGAGAGCAGAAAATCCACGCGTCCCTGTTCGACTAAAGAGTAAGCTCGGTAGCCGATACCGGTATCTAAAAATAATTCATTAATATCTTTGAGTCTGCAAGGTTTTTTATTTAAGAAATATTCGCTTTCGCCGGAGCGGAAAAGACGTCTTATTATACAGATTTCCTCGTATTCGGTAGGCAGTGAACCATTGGTTTTTATGGTTAGACAAACCTCGGCCATACCGCATGGCTTGTGATGTTGGGTACCGTTAAAAATAACGTCTTCCATACGTCCGCCGCGCAGGGTTTTGGCGCTTTGCTCACCCAATATCCAGCGCAGAGCATCCATAATATTACTCTTACCGGAGCCGTTAGGCCCTACAATAGCTGTAATACCGGCCTGAAAACTAAACTTGGTTCTCTCTAAAAAGGACTTAAACCCTTGAATCTCTAAACTAACAAATTCCATAACACAACCTTAAATCCTACATAATCGGTTAACTTATTTATAAAGTCAAAACCTTGGGGGAAACCCTTCTTGAAAGAAGGGTTTCTCATGGTTTTTGTCTTTTATAAATAAATTAAACCGATTATGTAGTATATTATTTTTATTTTTGCAGGGGGTCGCAGAAGGTGTTCCACTGTCGGCATTGGGGGCATTTCCATGGGGCGCCTAGGCTTTGGTATCCGCATTTTTCACAATGATAGGGAATTTCTTTGGGGTTGCAGGCGCCGAATATTTCCCGGCATTCTTTTAGAGCTTCTCCGCCGATATTATATATTATCAATTCCATTAAATATTCCCTTAAGCATTGACTATCCGGTAGAATTTTTAGAGCTTCTTTAATCTCATCTTTGGCATTCTCCAATTCGCCCAATTTTTGATAGTATTGTGCCAAGGCCAGTCTGGTGCGTATATTATCAGGATGTTTACTTAACACCTTTTCATAAATACTTTTAATCTTATCGTATTTATTTTGTGCAAGATATGCCTCTTCCAGCTTGCTGTAAGCCAGCCAGTGGAATTTAAGGTTAAGCTCTATCATCTATTCCCAAACCGATACAGCCGATTTGAATTTTTCCTGAGCCAAGCGTATATCGCCCAAAAATAAATAGGCTAAAGAGCATTTTTTGTCCAGTTGGATAGCGGTTTTTAATCTTCTTAAGGCTTCTTTAATATCCCCTTTTTGATAAAAATCCTTACCTATCTGCACCTGCAAGAATGCCAGTATACTTTGGTCTTTGGATTTGGTAAGCCGTAATATCTTACGTTGGGTCATATAGGCGTGTTCCCAGTTGTTTTCTTCTTCATAGAGCATCTGAAGCTGGTTATGAGCGGGTATATGCCCTGAATCTTCTGATATAATATCACGATAAGTATTAATCGCTCGGTCAATTAGTCCCGCTTTTTGATAATCCAGCCCTAAGCATAGGCGAGCCTGACATATGGTTTGCTTGTCTAAATTTGGACGCAGGATAATTCCCTGATGCAGTCTTATAGCGCGTTCTACTTCTCCCTGCTCGCGGTAAAGATTTCCCAGACTCATATATACTTCTACGATATCAGGATTTAACTTAGCCAGTTTGGTAAATTCTATAATGGCTTTATTTGGCTGCTGGGTAATAAGATAGTTTAATCCTTTAAGATAATTTTCGTTCTCCCATGGCTGGGCTTTGTCTTTTCGTTTATTTTTGGGTTTATCTTTATATAACAGAATAAAGGATAAAACTATGCCTGATATTCCTAGAGCTATTAATAAAATTGCTTGTGTTTGCATATTGTTTTTGTTCAGTTTAGTGATTTAGTTGTGCGTTATTGTTATTATACTTTTTGCGGCGCTGCCGCAGTTGATTCGGATATTTGTTTTTTGTTTAGTTCTGTCTCCATAAGCGGGAGATTGCGTAAAGAATGTAATTCTTCTTCCAATTGACCCAGTCTTTTTTGTTGTGAGCGGATTTTCTTTTTAAGTTTCAGCTGGCTTACAAGCATTGAACCTGAGACTATTATAGCTCCTGAAAGCAACGCTCCCAAGATAATAAAAGAAAGGTTTATGGGAATGCTTTTATAACCTGCAAAATGAATTTGGTGAGTATCGTTTATCCATGGGTTTTGCAGGACGAAACTAACCACTAAGATTATAATAGCCAAAGCGAGAATTAATTTTATCGTAGCGCGCATAATTTAGCCTTTCTGATTATTAAAATACGGTTTTAACCGGTTATATGTATCGGTTATATGTTGAGAGATAACCTTTGTCTCTGATAGAATCGGCATAAAATTTGTATCTCCAGACCAGCGGGGGACTATATGCCAATGAATGTGATCCTCAATACCGGCGCCTGCTTCGCGTTTTAAGTTCATACCGATATTAAATCCCTGCGGCTGCAAGGCTTTTTTTAATATTTTAATACTTAAGGATACCAGATTCATCAAATTAAGCAACTGGTCCTGCTCTAAATCTTCCAGTTCGGCTACATGCCGGCGGGGTACTGCCATTAAGTGACCGCTGTTATAAGGAAATATATTCATAATGACAAAAGCATGTTTATCTTGATATAGAATATGTATTTTTTCCGGATCATCTTGTTGTAATGCGCTGCAAAATACGCAGTCTTTTTTTTTATCGGATAAAATATATTTCATCCGCCATGGCGCCCATAATCTTTTTTCCATTATTTTTCCTTATAACCGGATACAACCGGATTTATTTGTTAGTAAAATAATGAATTAATGCTACAATAGCTTGTTTACTATTGTCAAGCAGTAAGTGTCTTAATTTAGGATATATACAGCGGATATATTTACCAGATATTTTACATTTGACAGTTTTGGCTGATTTTAATAAAATAACTCTGGTTACTATCTATAATGAAGTTATACATTTTCGTCATTCTGAGGCCGGAGGCCGAAGAATCTGCTCGCTATTGCGGGGGGAGATTCTTCGGCCTCCGGCCTCAGAATGACAATCTCGGGGTGTTTCTATGTTTCAGGGTGTCTCACCCCGAAAGCTTGTTCAGACAGACTCACCCCGGAGGAAATCGCCATTGTATAGGGGGCGCAATAAAAAACAGCCGTTTTAAAACCACCGTATCTTTGTGGCTCCGTGTGAAAAAAATTATCTCACACAAAGGCACAGAGACACAAAGGTAAAAACAGCGTATTTTTCTATAATAACCTGAGTTCGACATAAAAGTTGTTGATTTTGTTGTCTTGTAGAGGCGGGTTTCAAACCCGCCCCTACAGCGGGAGGGGATGCGCCCCTCTTCTACAGAAATTTTACGTCAATCAACTCTATACAAAACACCAACTAGC
>JAJRXT010000102.1 GCA_024276125.1 bacterium | reverse complement strand
TATACCAAGCAAAACAATACGATGACGCCAAGTCATTAAAACATAACTTTAATATTTGGATACATATTTATAACTACCAACGCCCGCATGGAGGTATTAATATGCAAACACCCGCACAAAAGCTTAACAAAAAACTGGCCGACCAAAAATTATTACTTAATGCGCCCGCATAATTTTTTTTTGCCGGGATGAAACTGTTTGACATGTTCAAAGTAGAGCCTTTATATTCAGGTAAGGCAATTATTTCTATTGGTTTTAGTTTGAGGATAAATTGCGTTATTTTTATATTACTAATCAGTCCAAGGCTATCTTGAATATAGTCCATTAAATAATCCCTTATATGTCAGGTCTCTAATTTCTGCAAGACGTTTTGGGGTGGGGTCAATAACCCACAAGAGATCAGCTAGTGCGATTAGTCAATTAATAAGAGCGTTCAATTTTATTTTAAGTTCCCTAAACAAATCAAGATATTGCCCCAAACGATGATAGACCTCATCGGCTGTATCTTCGTTATAGGTATGCACTGTTAGGTTTCTATCATTTAGCATGGCAATCCAGCAGAGATCGTCTTCAATCAAACCAAAGCTAAACGCTGCCCGCAAGCATTCTTTTGGCGACCGGCAGATTATCCCTTCTGTTCTTAAAAACTTCTGGGTTACCTTCCATGCCAGCTCAAAGGTAAACTCAAAGCGCTTAATAGCCGAATCACGGTTAGCTATCGTTTCTTTTTCTCCTAAAATCTCTTCAAAGCGCTTAAAAGATTTTTCAAAACTCTCTAATATTTCTTTCATAAACAATCCACCTGCTTAACCCGAATAATTCGGGAGTTAATCTGAGCAAATGTTTACCTTCTTGAAATTGTAAGTATTTTATGCTTCCAATAGAAAGTTTGTAAAACACAAACTGTATTTTCAGGACGTTGTGCTATTTCCTTGTTTTACAAGCTGTTTCTGCAAAGATTTGCTAAACCTCATGAAATATGCGGGTTAATGTAATTCCTTAGCGTATTCCAGCACAGTTTCCCGAAAGCGTTTGTCTTTAGTCTGTAAATCAATTATGTCAATTGACCGCAGCGTAGGGATATCATCCAGCTTATCCAATATCTGCGCCATTGTATTAAAGCCCACTTTTTGCCTGCCTAAAATAGCAATATCAATATCAGAAGAAGGCAGAGCCTTTCCTTTAGCCCAGGAACCAAACAGCAAAACCCTGTACTCGGTAGAAAGATAGCTTCTAATAATAGCCGTAACGCTCTGAATAATCTTGTCTGGCTGCATGAGATATGATTTTTGTGAAGAGGTAATTTTACTTACAGTTAATTATAGAAAAAATATAAGGATATAGCAAGAGGGGATAAAAAGAAGGTGAATTATCTGGTGGGTAGGGGCTTGTAAATCTATGACTGACTTATATATTCGCAGGCGGTAATACTGTTGACTTAAGGCAACTGTCATTCTTAAAGCCAAAGAATTCGCTCGCTACGCGGTTAGATTCTTCACTGCGCTTACGCTTTGTTTTAAATGACAAAATGAAGTATACGTTTTAATAAAACGCTCTACTAGAGGCTAGTTTGCTCCGGTTTTTCTAATACCTAGCCCCTGACCCCTGTGGTTATTATCCCTTAACAGGTCTCTGGGTACTACGGTTTCGCTTCCATCTCAGGGTGACAGCAAAGGGTCTGTCAACGTAGTCTTGGTTATTATCCCTTAACAGGTCTCTGGGTACTACGGTAGTTAATACTTCAAATACTTAACTCGCCCACCCCTTTTAATTACATTCTTATTTATAACAGATTATCCCAACAAAATCAACCCCTTTTTTCAAATAAAATGAAAAAGTACGCAAATACCCGCTTTTTAAATGTTAAAAAACGGTAATTTTGACCCCTTGTTTTGGCTAACCGCTTGTATTTGCATAGTTATCAGGCAACAGCAACCTACGCAAATAGTTTTGATTTTCCGCTTAAAAAAGCATTTGCGTAGGTTAGAAGAAAAAACAATTTTGAACAACAGCTAACCACCTGATTATTAAAACATTATTCGCGTAACTATTATATTAAAACCGCCAATTTACGCAAATACTCTTATCATGGCGCCCAAAAAGAGTATTTGCGTAAATTATCCCCCTCCGGTAATTACCCTATTTTTAGGATTATCTTGTTGTTCTACAATAGCTTTTACAATAAACCCGCCAATTTCAAAAAGTACGCAAATACTTTTAATGTTTATGTCTTTTTTTTTAAAGGAATAGATTACCACTTTCGTGGGAATGACAGGAAGTCAATAACATTATGTTTCGGGGTGAGACACCCCGAAACATAGATAAATCAAGGATCATCGTTTCTTCGAGGCTGTGTCACAACCCACCAATAGATTGTATTTATATGTTTACTTTACATTAACAATGTGATATAATATTCTCCAATGGAAAGGAGTGATATTATGGCTTATCGAGACGGTATGCGAAAACAAATTACATTCTTA
>JAJRXT010000101.1 GCA_024276125.1 bacterium | reverse complement strand
TCCGCCGCCCATATCGGCTACATAATCCCTTATCATATTCATTTGCACTTGATTTAACTGTTTGCTGGAGACATTATTTAATACTAAAAGATCATATTCAGATAATTCCGATATATTCTTGGGAATCTTTTTTACCCCGCCGGCATTAATTTCCACTCCCTTTAGCTTAAGCGCTTTTTTTAAAAAAGAGCCGCGTTTGTTTGCCCCGTCAATGCACAAAATCTTGGGCTTACCGGCTGCCGATACATGCGCCATTATGCTGTTATTCCCATCGGTGGTATCACAAGCCGCCTCTATAACGGCCTTGTACAAATAAGAACCGCCCCTCATAAGCAGATCATCACGACTAAAAATATTAAGACCCGGTGAAAGTATCAGATTGGTAGAATAAAATTGTTTGTCATTTTTAAATAGTTTTAATTTAACCGAACACGGCTCAATCCCTAAATTGGCAATTTTAACCTTTAGACTAAAAGCTTCCCCGACCATTACCTTCTCAGGTATGCCAAGCGTCTCTAAAAGTATCTCCTGCGTATCCTGATAAGGCGGAACAACCGGATAAATCTTTATGCCTTTATTTTTAGCCAATAGGGCAGCCTGTCTCACATCGCCCATATTTTCGTTTCCATCCGAAAACAAAACCACCCGCGCAATATTCTCATCAGGCACGCTAGCAAGCCCCAACCGCAAGCCCGCTTCTATGTCGGTGAATTCTTCTCCTGGCCGAATCCATAATTCTTCATTTTCTATTGCGCTGGCCGCATCTTTTTTTTCGGCTGTTTTTTGTTGTAATTCAGCCTTACTCCCAAAAGTAACCCAACTAACCTTAACCGAGTTATCCATAGCGTCTAACGTACGGTTTACATAGTTTTTTATCCACTTTCTGCTGGAGGGATAAACACTGTTAGAATAATCCGTAACAAAAACCAGCGTTAAGTCCTTAAACATTTTAAGCGGAAATTTAAGTCCGCTTAAGGCCAATATCAGCAAAACCACAATAAGACTGCGCACGCCATTTAATACATAAAACTGTAACGTAGGGAAATATCCCTTTTTATCTAATGCAAATTTCCAAAATATAGGTAGTATTAATAATAAAAATAAATAATAAGGGCGGGAAAGCCACATATTTAAATCCTAAATTATATAATAACTGCAACAAGCAAATCATACAGGCTTATAATAGCAAAATCATTTTAAAATGGCAAATAAAGTAACTTTACCGCTATCAGAAACAAGTCATTATAGGGGAATCTAAAACAATGAACATAGGCATGTTCAGGCAGTTATCAGGTGTGCTTATTAACGTAAATCAGCCATAAACTGGCGGGTTAATCCGTTACTATCCGGTTACTATTATCTACATAAACTATTTGAGGCATAAAACCAGCTTGCTTATCTTCTTCAATCATGGCATAAGTTGCAATTATGATCAAATCGCCCTTTTGCACGCAACGGGCGGCGGCTCCATTTATACATATAGAAGATGAACCCGCTTCAGCGGGAATTGCATATGTGCTGAACCGCTGTCCATTGGTAATGTTATATATTGCTACCTGCTCCCAAGGCAGAATATCAGCCGCTTTCATTAGATTCTCGTCAATAGAAATACTGCCGACATAATGCAGATCACTATCAGTAATTTTTGCTCTATGAATCTTGGATTTGAGCATAATTCTCATCATATTATAATTCCTTAAAAAGGCGTGAGCGCCCCGGATAATTCAGGGGCTTTGCCCCTACGCTCCCGTTGGCCGCTGCCCCCATTTAAATTAATAATTTATCTATGTTTCTATAATAGGTTTTAAGTTTGTCATTCTGAGGCCGTAGGCCGAAGAATCTGCTCGCTATTGCAGGCAGATTCTTCACTCCACTTTGTTTCGTTCAGAATGACAGCTATGTAAAACCAATTTTTTCTAAAAATGAACCTATCGATAGCAACTTGGGTTAATTTATCTATGTTTCGGGAGTATCTCACCCCGAAACAGCGCTTAGTAGACGCCGGCTTTTAAGTCGGCTATATGCGGATGGGTTTAAAAACCCGTTGCTACAATTTATGTTCGCGGCGTCAGATTCTCAAATCTGACGCCTGTTAAACTGCCGGATTTGAGAATCCTTACAGCACATGCCGAAACTGGTATACCAGCCGCTACAAATTTTCCACCAAATAATTATCAATTAAACGCGCCCGGCCAATTTGAACAGCCAGCGCAATAAGCGTATTTTTTTCTATCAGTTCTAGTTCATTAAGATCATTATACCGGCAAATAGAGATATACTCAAGTTTGGCCAGCTTTTCTTTTTGTATTAATTCCTGCATTTTTTCTTTAATATATTCGCTTTTGCGCTCTCCTGTATCAATTAGGCGCCTTGCGGCCTGTAAAGATTTATATAATACTAAAGCCGCCTTGCGTTCGTATTTATTCAAATACTTATTACGCGAGCTAAGCGCCAGCCCGTTTTTATCTCTAATAATCGGCAGTACGATTATCTGCGCTTCCATATTTAAATCTTGAACTATTTTCTTAATAATAAGCGCCTGCTGAGCGTCCTTTTGGCCAAAATATGCAAAATCAGGATGTACTATATTTAACAATTTGGTAACTACCGTACAAACCCCTTGAAAATGCCCCGGCCGCGCCGCGCCGCATAAGCGTGCAGAAAGCTCTCCCACATCAACGCTGGTAGTAAATCCCGGCGGATACATTTCTTTATCAGTAGGAGCAAAGACAATATCCACCTTTTCACCTGCGGCTTTGGCCATATCTTTTTCTAAATGACGCGGATAGGACATATAGTCCTCCCCGTGAGCAAATTGAGTCGGATTAATATAAATGCTTACAATAAGGACATCGCAATCAATGCGGGCTTTACGTATAAGACTTATATGCCCCTTATGCAAAGCGCCCATCGTTGGTACTAGGGCGATGTTTTTGCCTTGTAATTTCAAATGCCTGGCACAATGCTGCATTTCTTTTACTGAATGAAAAACCTGCATAATTACTTCCTGTTACAAAACGTGAGTTCAACATATAATTGATTTAACTTATTTATAAAAGGATCAAACCTTGGGGGAAACCCTTCTTAAAAGAAGGGTTATCCCCCAAACCCCCTTCCCAAGAATTTTAATTTAAGTAATTTGGTTGGCGGCACATGTTGTCTATCTGCAATATTTTTAGCTGGTATTATTGTGCCGCCAACCAAATTACTTGAGATTGAAAGTTTTTGGGAGGAGTTTGATGAACACTTTTTTCAAAAAGGGTTCCTCATGGTTTTATCTTTTACAAATAAATCAAATTAATTTTATGTCGAACTAAATTTTATTGTGTCCATAAGTCGGGTTATGGCGCTATACCAATTATGAGCAAGGGTACCGGCGGATTATTCCGGCCATGCCGCAATATATTGTAAACCTCGCCCTCATAATAAGCTATACCGCCCAATTTTTAGTTTTAAATAATTGCCTAAATCTTAAATTCAACTCTTTTGGATTATATAATAAGTTTCCGCTTTTTGTTTTTTCTTTACTGCTTTTTGTTTTAAATTTATCTGCTTCAACAGCTTGAATTACTTCTATGATCTCCTTATAAATCTGTTGGTGATGAACTATCAGATATTCTTCGCCATTAAGATGCGAATATTTTTCTACTATTTGCACAGAGCTTTCTTTTCCGATACAGTAAATGGATCCTTTATTATTGATAAATTGCCGCTGGGCTTATACACCGGTTTATCTATCCTAAACCTCAAGTTACCCTGGAATGCCAATTTAATACGCTCACAAGCAACATTATAATACTTTATAACAAGCTCAGAACCGGCAACTTTTCTATTATTCATTATACCAGCTACCGCAGTTGTACCTACGCCTAAAAAAGGATCAAAAACAATATCCTCCCGGTTGGAAAGCGCTAACACAAGCCATTGCACAAGCGCTACCGGGAATTGACAAGGATGAGGAGTTTTTTCTACATGATTGTTTTTAACATTTGGGATATCCCATATATCAGAAGGATTCTTACCATTGGGATTACAGGAATATTTCCCTATATTGGGTCCTTTAAAATATTTCTTACCGGGATATTTTTGTGGAATGCGCACAGCATCCAAATTAAAAACATAATCATCCCCTTTAGTAAACCACAAAATAGTCTCATATCTGACGGAAAAACGATTTGAGCAATGAAGCCCATGACCAAAATGCCAAACAATACGATTTCTAAGCTTTAATCCCTTATCCTTAAAACAGTTATACAATAAGATATCAAGCGGAATAATCTCTCCATTATTAACATAATTACCCACCTGCCAACAAATACTTCCCTTATCTTTAAGTACCCTTATACATTCATTAATTACCCTGCGCTGCTGAGAAACATATTCTGTAATATCCAGCTTATTTTCATATTCTTTACCCAAGTTGTACGGCGGGGAAGTAACTATCAATTGAACTGAATTATTCGGAATTTGATTTAAAAAATCAAGGCAATCCCCTAAGTATAAACTTACTGTGTTCTTTACTGAAAATTGCGAATTAATAAGTAAATCATCTTTTGGTGCAAAAAGGTTATTCGTTTGACTATGTTTTGTTTTCATAACATATTTTCTATGGTTAACATGCTATAGCTGTTATTCATACCAGTATTCTTTACTCGGGAATTCACCAGCCTCTACTTCATGCTTAAATTCTCCGACCGCCGATAATATCTGCTTTTGCAAATTAGTATATTCCTTAACAAATTTAGGCGCCTTACCCGGATTCTGCCCCAAAAGGTCAGTAGTAACCAGCACCTGTCCGTCGCAATGTATACCCGCGCCGATACCTATAGTGGGTATTGTAAGCGCTTGAGTAATATTGCTTGCAACTTGCGCCGGCATACCTTCTAATACTATAGCAAAGGCCCCCGCATCCTGCATGCGGCCTGCCTCATCAACCAATCGCTCAGCCTGTCGTTCCTCTCGCCCCTGCACCTTGAATCCGCCCATTTGATGTACCAGCTGCGGAGTAAGCCCGATATGCCCCATCACCGGTATACCCGTATCCACTAGCGCCTTGGTTTTTTGCGCCGCATCGGTTATCCATTCCAGCTTTACGGCAGTTGCTCCGGCTTCTTTTATAAAACGGCCAGCATTATGTATGGTATCAGATATAGAAGTATGAAACGACATAAAAGGCATATCGCCCACCACCAGCGCATGGCTGGCGGCTTTCGCCACTGCCTTGGTATGATGCAGCATCTCATCCATAGTAACCGGCAGGGTATTTTCATAACCCAAAAGCACCATACCCAAAGAATCGCCTACCAGCAGTATATCAATACCCGCCTCATCCAGCAATCGAGCGGTAAGATAATCATAGGCCGTAAGCATAGTGATCTTTTGACCACGCTGTTTTTTCAGTTTTAATTTCGGAATTGTGACTTTATTTTTCATCATATTATAGCAAAGTATCTTTTAGATAGATGTTGGGGAGGGGACCCCAATGCTCTTGACTTAAGGTGAATAGCTCTTATTCGCCTGTCATTCTGAGGCCAAAAGCCGAAGAATCTCCCCCCGCAACAGCGAGGAGATTCTTCACTCCGCTTCGCTGCGTTCAGAATGACAATTTCCTTCAAGCTTTACACACTTACTCGTATTATCCAGCTTGCGTAGTAAATCCCGCATATTTTGCCCTAATAACGGATGCTTACATTCTGCGGCTATTTCCGTAAGCGGCATCAACACAAAACTACGCTCGGCTATCCTGGGATGCGGAATCTGTAAGTCCGGCGTATTTATTATATTATTATCATATAATAATATATCCAGGTCAATACTGCGCGGTCCCCAGCGTTTTTTTATATCTTTACCCAGCGTTTTTTCAATTATTTTTAATTTGCTTAATAAATCAAGGGGAGATAGTTCAGTTTTTAGCTTAACTACCGTATTTATAAAATACGGCTGCGGTAAATATCCAACCGGCTCGCTTTTATAAAACGAAGAGCAGGCTAATACCTTCAAATCAGCGCTATCTAACAATTTAATAGCCTGCCTGCAATTTTCTGTTCGTTGCCCGATGTTAGAGCCAACCCCTATATATACCGTAGACACGTTATAATATTTTCTTTAATCTGTCCAGGGCCTCGCACATAAGCGCTACATCCACAGTGAGCGCCATACGAATATAACCCTCGCCGTATTTACCGAAACCGACCCCTGGCGTAGTTACAATACCGGTATTCTGCAATATATGAGTAGTAAAACCCGCCGAATCAAAACCAGACGGAGTCTGTATCCATATATAAAAAGTAGCCTTGGGTTTTTCCAGACAAAGCCCCAGCGCCCTTAATCCGTCCGCCAAAACATCGCGCCGCTCTTGATAAACGGCTATTGCCTTATCTACTTGTGTCTGTTGATTATCTAAGGCCTCAATTCCGGCATACTGTACGGCTTGGAATATACCGGAGTCTATATTAGTTTTAACCTTGCCCAATCCGGCGATAATATCTTTATTGCCAACCGCAAAGCCAATACGCCAGCCGGTCATATTAAAAGTCTTGGATAGGGAATGAAACTCTATAGCAACGTCTTTTGCGCCCTCATATTCAAATATACTAGCAGGCCGATATCCATCAAAGGCCATCTCAGAATAAGCCGCATCATGGCATATGATAAAATTATATTTATGGGCAAGCGCAATAGCTTGTTTAAAAAAATCAGCATCAGCTACCGCTGAAGTGGGATTATTAGGATAATTTATAAACATCAGTTTGGCGCGATTTAATATATCTGCGCTAATTGTATCAAAATCCGGCAAAAAACTATTTTCGGCCAACAGCGGCATCTCAACCACCTGCCCGCCGGCTAATATCGTAGAGGCGCTATACACCGGATAACCCGGGCTGGGCGTCAAAACCACATCGCCCTGATTAACATAAGCCAATGGAATATGGGCAATACCTTCTTTAGAGCCAATCAGACTTAAAACCTCGGTCACCGCATCCATCTGTATACCAAAACGCTTGTTACACCAGCGCGCCGCCGCCTGCCTGAAGCAAAGCATACCCTGATACGAGGGATACTTATGATTTACCGCATCGGCTGCCGCCTGCTTTAATTTATTTATTATAGGCGCAGGGGTAGATAAATCAGGATCACCCACGCCCAAATCAATTATATCAGCCCCCTTAGCCGCCTCCGCCTGCTTTAATTCATCAAGACGTGCAAATAAGTAGGGCGGTAGTTTATATAGTCTATCCGCTAATTTAAACAATTTTGTTATTTTACCTCCATAAAAAACGGCTGGCGCCGCACACAATAATTTATATATTTGTTTATTTATGTTTTATGTCTCGGTATGTCTCATGCCGAAACATGCTAGTATGTAGCCGCGGGTTTTTAAACCCGCTACTTTAGCCGACCTAAAGGTCGGCAGCTACAGCGTATATCCCTACAGCGGATGTTTCAGGGTGAGACTCCCTGAAACATATAATTGTCTTTGTGCATGCCGGATTCTCAAATCCGGCAGTCTGGCAGGCGTCAGATTTGAGAATCTGACGCCACAAAAGGTTTTAAGTCTATCATTCTGAAGCAAAGCAAATAATTTGCCCCATAGGCTGAAAGATTCTTCGGCCTCCGGCCTCAGAATGACATTTGATGATAGTATCTCTTTTTATAAAACGCTGTACTAGCTATGGGTAATCAAGTTATATACGGCATGAACAGCCGCTGCGATAACAGTGGTATATGCGGCATAATGATGATACTTCCGGTTAAATTTCCTCTTTCCAAAATGCCTCAGCATACCGATTATAAAAGTGACAAAAAGTGACGTAATGGTCAGGACTCCAGAAAGAACACCAAAATCTATGCCCATTACTTTAAAACCTTCCTGCTCTACGCCAACAGCGTGTCCAGCTTCACCGTAAACAAATGGAACAGCGAGGAATACTAACATAATAACACATTTGAGAATAAACGATTTTTTTACTGGTTTCCCGAACATAATCATATCTCCCCATCTTAAAAATATTATTCCCAATGCTGTTGACTTAAGCTAGCGTGTCATTCTGAATGCAGCGAAGCGGAATGAAGAATCTATACGCATATGGGAGCAGATTCTTCACTTCGCTGCATTCAGAATGACAAAATAAGGCGATTTCTCCAATTAAACCACAGCCCTGATCTACGCCCAAGGACAAGCCGCTACCTAAATCAGTTAAATAAATTCAACAACTTTTATATCGAACCCACGCTATAACAACTTAAAAAACCTGCCGCCACATATCCTGTAAACGCTGAGGAAATACTCCGAAAATACCGCCGGTATGTATAAACAATATGTTATCCTGTTCGGAAAATCTGCCCTTTTTTATCTCATTATATAATCCGTACATGGCCTTACCCGTATATACCGGGTCTAAAATTAAACCCTCCGTACAGGCCGCTTTTCTTATAAATGCTAATTCCTCAATCCGGCTTCTGGCATAGCCATCGCCTACATAACCGTCAATAATGTCAATTTGTGCCGAATTAAAATCAACTTTTAAATCAAATTCGCAAGTAGCCTGTCTGATTATAGCCGCCACGCGTTTGGTATGATGCTTAGCCGTAGAACATACATTTATACCAATTACTTTACTTTTTAGATTATATAATTGTACGCCCAATAATAAACCGGCTAAAGTCCCGCCAGAACCAACCGGACAGACAATATAATCAATAACCTGCCCCATAGTATCAAGCTGATCTTTTATCTCGGACACCGCTTTTATATAGCCGAAACAACCAAGCGGCTCAGAACCTCCCTCGGCAATTACATAAGCCCGATGCCCCTGATGCGCAAGGCCGATAGATAATTCACGCATTATATCATTAACATAAAAATATTCCTGCCGGCTGATAAAACGAACATTCGCCCCGACCAATTTATCCAGTAATAAATTAGCCTCTGCTAAACCGGACTCGCCGCGTAATACCAGATAGGAATCCAAGCCCAGTTTCGCCGCCACAATAGCGGTAGCCCGAGCATGATTCGACTGAATCCCCCCGCAGGTAATAAGCGTATCACAACCAGTATCCAAAGCGGCTTTGGCAAAAAACTCAAGCTTACGTATCTTGTTGCCCGTCAAGGATGCACCGGTTAAATCATCGCGTTTAACCAGCAGCTTAACCCCGCCGCAATCGGCGCTAAAGCGTTTAAGATTTTCTATGGGAGTAGGCAAATGCGCCAAAGACAAACTAGGGGGGAATTTAATCATAATAGTATTTTATGTTACGCAAAGCAACATTTGGCGGCTCCGCCACAAATTTAAAATTGTAGGGTGGAACAAGCCCATATTGGAAATGAACCTAAAAAAAAATATGTTGAGCCTACGTTTTTTTGATAGTTGCGGTTCCACCATTGTTGGCTTATAAGCAATTGCAAGTGTAGTGGATTCGGGGTAATCAATGGATATCCATTATATAAGCCCCTTAATCCACCCTACGGCAGCTATAGGCTTAAGTCAACAGGTATTGGGACTTGTCTATGTTTCGGTATGTCTCATACCGAAACAATTGCTTATATGTAGGTGTTTCGGGGTGAGACGCCACCCGAAACATATAACCTGCCTACCCCTGAACAATATTAAAATTCAAAAAGTAATCCGGCGGTATATATAATACCGCCCAAATCTACATCTTCACTACCGAAATCATCCACTACAGAAAATTTAACTTCTAAATTAAGGTATGTATTTGATATACCCCAATTCTTTTTCATCTCTTTAGCTTGAACCGGACTGAAATAATCCAGTAAAATCTGCACACCGACACTGCCGTGATATCCAAGGCGCCAAGTATTATCTTCTATTGCATCTTGCTTTTCTTTAATTACAGCCTGTGATTCCGTTGATTTTCTCTCAAATTCCACAAAAGCGGTTTTATCGCGCAAATAATAAAAATCCGCTCCGCCCGCTATAAACGGAACAAACACTTGGTTATCAGAATAATTAAACCGATACCGAAAGGCAATATCCAGCGGAATCAAATATCTGGCATATCCGGCATCAATACCCACTTCAAAAGTAGGATGCAGCAACCAATTTAGACTCAGCTCGCCATAGCCGATTGCCTCATTACCAAAATCATACTCCTCGTCGCGCAGTTCATGATCAGACTCAAAGCCACCCCCTTTTAAGGCAAAAGAACCCCTAAGGTTATCTTGAGCCATCGCAGGATTACTTTGGATAACCAGCAGAAAAGCAACCATCAAGGCAATACTGCCCCAAAAACGCCATAAACTTTTTTTAACCTGTTTCATACTTCTTTTTTTAACCCATTTTATTCATAATTTTGACAAAAAATACTGTAATACTTATAAAAAACATGGTAAACTCACATTCCAGTCCTAAATAACCTGAGTTCGACATAAAAGTTGTTGATTTTGTTGTCTTGTAGAGGCGGGTTTCAAACCCGCCCCTACAGCGGAAGGGGATGCGCCCCTTTTCTACAGAAATTTTACGTCAATCAACTCTATACAAAACACCAACTAGCTGATATATAAAAACAGTTTAATTTTTCTTATGTCGAACTCAGGTTAAATAGGAGAAAGCAGATAACATGTAATTATTCTATAGCTGGGTTAACCCGACTAATTCGGGAGTTAATTTTTAAGCAAATATTTGCTAAACCTCACGAAACATATGGGTTAATTGTTAAGAATTATCGGTTATATTTCCATAACCTCTTTTTCTTTATGTTCTTGGGCTATATTTATCTGTTTTATATAATCGTCAGTAATCTTTTGCAGCTTATCCTGTGCCCTGTGCAAATCATCCTCTGAAACCTCTTTAGCCTTTTGCATTTTTTTTATACTATCTATAGCTTCACGACGTGAATTACGAATAGAAATACGGCACTCTTCCGCCATGCGTTTAACCACTTTTACCAATTGTTTACGACGTTCCTGCGTAAGAGCCGGAATATTTAGGCGAATAACTCTGCCGTCATTACCGGGATTAATCCCCAAATCTGATTTTAAGATAGCCTTTTCTATTACTTTAATAATACTAGTATCCCAAGGCTGAACAGTAACCAAATTACTCTCAGGCGCAGCCAAATTAGCCACCTGAGCCAAGGGAACCTGCGAACCGTAATAATCCACCTTTATTCCGTCCAATAAAGAAATTGAAGCCCGCCCCGTACGTACCCCCGCATATTCTTTATGCAACGCGCCTATAGTAGCGTTCATTTTTTTTTCTGTATCATTATATACTTGATTAATCATAGCCTCTCACCCAATAATTTTTACTTAGATTACCTATCTGACCATGGAGCCGATCTGCTCTCCCTGCACCACTCGTTTCATGTTACCATGCTGAAAAAGATCAAAGATAATAATCGGTAAGTTATTTTCCATACAAAGTGAAATCGAGGTGGCATCCATTACTTTAATGCCTTTTTTCAATACATCAATATAGGAAATTTCCTTAATCTTTGTAGCATCACTATACTTGAAAGGGTCTG
>JAJRXT010000100.1 GCA_024276125.1 bacterium | reverse complement strand
TGTATCTTAGAGGAAATATACGACCCTGAATTGCAGGGTCTCGTTCCTATGGTACTGACCGGAATAGATGCGCAACAGGCTGTATTATATCACCCCAATAAGGGTAAAATTACTTATACGCGAGATAAATTACAAAGCCGCTGGTCAGGCAAAGCGATTATTTTATGGCGCAATTTGGACAGATTATCTGAAACAGCTCTTTTTTCAGAAAACAGTAATGATGAAGAAACATATCAAATAGGTATCAGATTGCGTCAGTTAGGCTATTTAAAAACAGACTCATTAAAGAACAGGCAATCCCTTATTGCCGCTATGCGTAAATTCAGAGACGACATCAAATTAGAAGATAACAGCCTTTCGGGAACCCCCTCTAAAATTGCTTTATACCGCCTGCTTGACTCACCCTTTAGCCCGCGCTTGGGACAAGAAGGATAAACCATTATTATTTCATGTTACGCAAAACATCGGCTCAAAATGAACTCGTAGCTGCGGGTTTTTAAACCCGCTTTCTTGATGGCTAACAAGCCGACCTAAAGATCGGCAGCTACAAACTTAAAGAAACAATTGGCGTATGTTTCGGGGTGTCTCACCCCGAAACCACTGCTTCCGCTATGTGTGTCCCCCCCAAAAAATCACGGGCTTAGGACAAGCCGCCGCCCCTACAGTTTAATAAATTCAATAAATTTTATGTCGAACTTAAGGTTAAATTAGATCCCCGATAAAAACATTCGGTAATGACAGATGCTTATATCCCGACTCCTGCCAAACAGTAACAAATATACATTCATTTTATTGCTTGAGTTTTTCAGCAAAAGGTGTTAAGTATATAGGTACGTCGCGTTGAACCAATCCTAACAGATTCCCTAATTAAACAATAGGTTTAGATAAGTTACAAGGAGAACAGATATGAAATATTTAATCTTGGCCGTAGCGGTAATTTTGTTACTAATCGCTCCGGCAAGCCATGCAGCAGATAAAGATAAAAATGTTATTTTAGATAAAGTAAACCTAGAAGAAATAATAGAAGAAAAAATGGTTTATGTGAGTGTTCCCAGCCTAAATATAAGGGCAGGAGCAGGAACCCAGTATGAAACAAGAGACACTGTTCCTGCTGATTACCCCTTAAGGGTATTAACCGAGAAAGACGGATGGTATAAAGTAGCCTTAGAAAATAATAACACAGGCTGGGCGTATAAATCTATGGTCACTGATGCTGTGCCGAGTTCTATAAAAGTCAACGAGCTGGAAAAAGAACTGGATGCCAGATCAATTGAATTAGAACAAACCAAAAAACAATTACAAATTCAATTATCACTGGATGCCAAACTAGCCGCCCAATCTGAAAAAGCCAGGATGGAATTGAAAGAAATAAAAAATCAAAATGAATCCTTAAAGCGTACAGGACACATAAAATCCACCGTAGTCGGAATAGCTATTTTATTGCTAGGCTGGCTAGGCGGATTTTTTACAGGATTCTTCAAGCGTCAAGCAGAAGACAAACGCTTTTTAAAAATGATGATCGAAGCAAATACCATCAAGAATTCACTGAAGACAAAATAGCCTCCACTTCCTGTAAGTGCAAATCAACCTGCTCTGTTTTTGGGAAGTCAGGAAAAGCGGATACAGCTTCTTTATATTTTGCCAAAGCCTTGCTCCAATCCTTTTTTAGCTCATAACAACGAGCAATATCCAGTTGTAACTGGAACTCTCCAGCCGATGGCGCATCGTGCGTTATAGCCTCTTCATAACAAGTAATCGCCTCATCATATTTATTCTGTTCTTCATTTATATAACCTAAATTCTGCCATAATAAATAACCCACTATCTTATCATCAGGATATTTATCCAAATATTGCTTATAAGATACCTTAGCCTTCTCATATTCCTTCAGACCATAATAACAATCTCCCAAATAAAGCAGGCCGCGCCGTGCGCTGTTAGTCCAGCCGTATTTATCCACTAATTGTTCAAATTTGACATATGCAGCCTTATACCTTTCCGCATCATTTTTAAAGCCCCCCCTACCGCTTTTTTTAGTTTCTTCTTCGGTCAATACAGGTCGATGATATATTTTCAAAGCCTCATCTTCCAAGGTTCTGGCTTGAGCTTTTACACCGTTTAGATACATCCACACAATTCCGCCAACAACAATTATACCGGCAGCCGCTATCAATAACGTATAAAAAATCTTGGTATTATCCTGTAGATAAGCCATAAAGCGTTGAGTACCGCTAATAAATTCATCCGGCCTTTTCAAGAACTGCTTACGGGTAACCCGTCGCTTATACGCCATTTAAATATCCTCCTGTTTAATGTTTTGTAGTTCGCAAGCCGCTTGAAACATTATATCAAAAAGTTGGGCAATATTCTCCTCTTCTGTACAGGAAAAGGCCACTCTAATATCATGCTTTCCCATGGAAATTACTCCAACATGATATTTTTCCAACAAGTAAACCCTGAATTTTTCCGCATCCAAACTTTTAAGCCTAAGACACATAAAATAGCCTGAATTAAATGGATATGCCTCCCATACCAAAGAAAACCGCTCATCAGAAAGAACCTGCTTTACCTTTTTAGCCCTTCTGCATAACACATTGAATTTTTCCTGTTTTTCAGCCGGATACTTATTGTCGCACATAGCTTTTAACATAATAGACTGCGAAGGATAAGGGCAATTGGAAATATTACCCCTTATATCGGCTGCGGTTTTCTTCTCCAGCGCATCATATAATAAAGACGTATCTCCTTGAACTAATGCGTTGTAAGTAATAAAACCCAGCCTGAATCCCCAAACATAATCCTCTTTAGTAGCTGCATCAAGCTTTATGTTTAAAAGACGCTGATGACTGTCTGACAGATAACCAAAAAGAGACTCTTTAAGCAGGTTATCTTCAAAGAAAAGTCCAAAATAGGCGTCATCACAAACAGCAACTATATTACAACCGCTATTTGCGGTACTTACCAAAACATCTCTGATAGCCGCGGCTTCAACATGAGTAATGGAATAACCGGTAGGATTGTTGGGAAAGTTTAAAATAACAATTACTTTACCGCTTGTTGAAGCGCCTTTTAATGTATCAGCCAGACCAGCTGCATTAAATTCGCCTCTTGAATTAAAAAACGGATATGAAACAATATCAGCCCCATGTCTTAACTTGAAAATCAACTTATAGTTACCCCACATTTTATCAGGTAATATAAGCTTATCGCCGATATCCAAAAATAAATCCCCAACCAAACTCAATCCATGCGTAATTCCGCTGGTAACTATCGGCAGGGTTATTCTCTTTGATTTAAGCTGAGGGTTTTTCATAAAAATATGTTCCTGCCATAATTTCCGCAACTCCGGCTTACCATAAGAAGACGCATAAGGCAAAATCTCATCCGGTGAAATCTGCGAAAAAAACTTTGTCACCGAGGGTAAAGACATAACCGCTCCGCCTTGTTTGGCGATTCCAATAGTCGCATTGTAAAGGGATGCCTGTTTTTTGGCTTGTGCAGTCTGACTTAATATTCCTTTAGGGAAAAACAACGCCTTGCCCATTTCAGAAAGCATTTCATATACATGCTTATTAGCCGAAATAATAGCGTTATTTAATTCGCAAGCCAATGCGCTGGCTTTTTGTGCGTACATTATTATAAATGCCTCCTTATACCATTTAATTATACTGTTATCTAAGTCAGAAGCTTTAGGGCCTGTAAATATTTTTGGCTGGTTTTTTGGATTATCTCATACGGCAGTACTGGAGCAGGCGGGGTTTTATCCCAATTAAGCCCCGACAAATAATCCAGTACAAACTGCTTATCAAAGCTCGCCTGAGATTTCCCTGGCAGGTATTCATTTTTAGGCCAGAATCTGGAGGAATCCGGGGTAAGCGCCTCATCTATCAAGATTATTTCATTATCAGCCAAACCGAATTCAAATTTAGTATCAGCAATAATTATACCTCTTTTTTCTGCCCGCTGCGCTGCTTTTAAATATAAACTTATGCTTTTATTCACTAGAACTTCACTTTTTTCCTTACCAATTATATTTTCCATTTCTGCAACCGATATTTCTATATCATGACCTGAATCGGCTTTTGTGCTAGGGGTAAAAATAGGCTCATCCAATTTATCCGACTGCCTATAACCTGACCTTAGCTTTATTCCGCTTACGGGTTTGCCTTTAGAATAATTCATCCAGCCGGAACCGGCCAGATATCCCCGTACAACACACTCTACAGGAAAAGGCTCAGCCCTTTTTACCAACATAGACCTGCCGGTAAGCTGCGCTTTATACTCTGCCTGTATGAGGCTGTCGGAGACGCCGGATAAATCAGTCGTCACCAAATGATTCTTAGTAATATCGCCCAAATAGCCGAACCAAAACTCAGAAAGTTTGGTCAACACTCGCCCCTTATGCGGTATACAATTGGGCAATACCACATCAAATGCCGAAATACGGTCTGTCGCCACAATCAGCAAATGCTCGCCTAAACTATATATATCCCTTACTTTACCGCACCTTACCGGTTTTACCCCCGGTAAATCAGTAGAAAAAAATTCCTGACTCATATTGTTATATACTCCTTTTAATCCCAATTACCAGCATGTTTCAATAACATAATCCCAAATTTACTATATAATATCAAATAGTAATTTAAAATAAAAGAGCAAATTGTATTGAATTGTTCTTGGTTAGTAAACAGCCCCAAATATTGTTATTGAATTAAGGCGTTGTAATTGGTATTATTTTATTATGAAAAAATTGAAAATCTATCTGGATACTTCGGTTATAAATTTCCTGTTTGCTGATGATGCTCCCGAGTATCAAAGTGTAACCAAAACCTTTTTTGATGAATACCTGGATGAATACGAAGTTTTCATCTCTGAGATTGTATTGGCTGAAATCAACGCCACCCCGCAACCAGTTAGGAAAAGACTGTTACTATCCGCTGTTGAAACTGACAAAATCCGCATCATTGAAAATGATAAGCAACAGGAAATAAGCACACTGGCAGCAAAATACGTAGAGTGCGGCATTATTCCTTCCAATAAACATGAAGATGCTTTGCATGTGGCATTCTGTACGGCATATGAAATTGACATCCTGTTAAGTTGGAATTTTAAGCATTTGGCTAGCATCAAAAAGCAAATAATGGTTAATGCCATAAATGAAACCGAAGAATATCAGAAAAGACTCTATCTATTGAATCCTCTGGAGGTAGTTTATGAAAAATAACGATCAATATCTTAAATATATTAACCAAGTATGGGAGGCAAAGGATAAAATCCAGCAAGCCACCCGCGATATGACCAGCCATGAATACTGGGCTTATATCCACTGCCGCTGTCAGGATTTCCGCAAGAAACATCGGGCCAAGTATGTAAAATCATCTTCCATTCCAGCAAAAAAAGTAAAAACCACTTTATGAACACTAAACTAAAACAAGGATTAATACATTTATACACCGGCAATGGAAAGGGCAAAACTACCGCAGCCTTAGGTTTATCCCTGCGAGCAGTCGGTATGGGGCTTAGAGTATACTTCGTACAATTTTTAAAACCCCAAAGCGCGCCATCGGGCGAAGTAAACATTGCATCAAAGCTTGCCCCGCAATTTACGCTGCTCAGCCCTCATGAGGATTCATTCTTGGGACATATATCGGATGATATGCGCAAAAAGAATAAAACAATCTGCTTTAATACGCTAACTAACGTAAAAACATTAATGCAGGCTGGAAAATATGATTTGTTCGTATTAGATGAGGCGGTAAATGCTCTCAACCTAAAATTAATCGAATGGGCATGGATAGAAGAACTAATAAACAATAAACCCCAAGAGATAGAATTGGTATTAACCGGCCAACCCGCTCCGCCAAAACTTATAGAGCTGGCTGATTTGGTAAGCAGCGTAGAAATGATTAAACATCCTTATCAGCAAGGCATACAATCACGTGCAGGTATAGAATACTGATCCCCTCATTACGGAACCTTATGGAAATTCATACCTACCTGCATAAAATGTTCATCATCTGTTAATACTTGCATTACACCTATCTCATTCATTATCACCATCGAAGTCAAGTCAGTAAATGAAATTCTGGGTTTATCTTGGAGTTTCAAACGCAATTTCTTAGCTTTTTCAAATCGATCATGAGTAATCCATTCCAACCGCAAATATCCCCCGTTAACAGCTTCATCGATGAGAATAATCGCCTTTTGAGCCAATGAATAAGGCAAGCGGCGAAAAAGCAAGGTTATGGTTTCATCCAAAACATAGTCGGATGTATAAACAACTCCCCCTTGCAAACTGAAATTTTTGTAAAAAGCATTAATCTCAAGATAACGCGGTTCCTGTTTGTTTTGAATAGCAATCCATCCCCAACTATCAATAAAAAGTTTGTTCTTCATTCCCCGTACAATTCCCGGTCAATATCATCAGCAAAAGGTTCTATGTTCAGCATTCCCATAAGCTTTAAGATAGGGTCAGCCATCGGGTCAAGCCGTCTACTCTCCAACGCCATCTCCAATTTATGTCCCTTAAACTGTAAGAACTCCACAAAATCTAAAACCTCTTTTACTTTATTTAGGGGTAATTTAAGCAATCCCTTATTAATTTGTTCAATATCCTGTAATGTATCCATCTTCATCAGTTTACATCCTGTTTTTCAAACTCTTGCATAATAAATTATTTAGAACTATTATAGAAACATCAGATAGAATACTGATATTAAAGGGTAGTTTAACTCGTATCCTTATTTACTATACTCACCTTACGCAAAACTTGCTTTTAAATGTAGGGTGGATCAAGCCCATATTATAAAAGAGGCTAAAAAAATATGCTTAGATTACGTTTTCTGACAGTTGCGGATCCACCATACTTACTTTTACAGGGAGTGGTGGATTCGGGGTAGCTTACCGGATGTTTGGCGCTCTATAAATATATAAGAAGAACTTTTATACAAGACCCCTTAATCCACCCTACAGCCTGCAAATTGCTCGCCGCTAGGCGTGGTGGATTCGGGGTAATCTTTTAATAAATTCTTATCCTTCATTTATACAAGGATACCTGTTAGATAAAACCCCTTAATCCACCCTACAGTAAGATTTTTATTTTTTTGCGTAACATGAGTTACTATAGACTACTTCCCAGGTTTTTAATATCTCTTCTAAAAACCCGCTCTCATCATCATCTTGCTCAAATAGTACTGGTTCGATCCTATCGTCTATTTTCCTTTTTAGTTCATATAGCTTTGCTTCTAATGAAAGAATATCACCTTCTATTTTATTTACTATTACCGCAACATCAATATCGCTATATTTACTATGTGTTTTTTAGCATAAGATCCGTATAAAACAACCCGCTTGACCGGAAAATAGATACTTACCAGTTCGGCATATTTTATTACCTTATTAACAACTTTTCTTTTATCCATTGATGTAATTCTTTAGTTTTAATAATGATATCACTGCACTTTTCATAACTCAACGCTTCCAAAAGTCTTTTTTTATGCGTAGGATATCTTGCCTGCACATTTAAGGGTTCCAACAAATTAATAAGACTAATTTGTGTTTCCAAAAAATCTTGGTACAATCCGCACTACTTAGCCAGATAACCCAAACGATGAGTATACGGCGGATTATCGCCATGTACAAAAACGTAATACCCCTTCAAAATCTTTTCTATCGCCTGATGACACATAAAGCCAACATACAAAAACCTTTTGCCTTCCAACATTACCTTTGCCGATTCCAGATCGTAACATGAAATATCCACCCAATAGTTGATTTTTTTATTATGGTTCATTAGTAAAGTGCAATTTATGCTAAATGGATTCCATTCTAAAGCTTCACCACATAAGTCTCGGCCATTTTATCATGTAAGCCCTGGTTGTCTTTAGTAAAAGCCACCATCAAATAACCGATTCCCAAAATCAAACCGGAAAGAAAATAACCCACCCAGCGTTTAAATGACTGCCGATAAGTTAATTTTTCTCCCTTTATATTCACCACTCTAATATTTACCGCCATTTTGCCCAGAGTCTGCCCGTTGTATCCATGAAAAAAGGTAAAATAAATCCCTTCCACCATTAATCTGGTATAAGAAATTAACATTGAATACAGCAGGTTTCCGGCCAGGATACTATCAAACAAGGAATTTTTAATCTCTAATATACCAAGATAATCCAACAGCAGCATACAGGATAAAAATAAAATTGCAGCTATCATAGCGGTTAGTATCTTATCTAAGGTAAACGCCAGTGCCCTAATCCAAAAACCGGCCTTAGGCGCCAACAGCAGGTCTACAGTCGTACTATTCCGTGCAGCAATACTAACATTATTTACATATAAATTTTGAGTATAAGCCAAATTATTCCTCTGGATTTATGAATTTAATTTTCTCCACTACCTTGCTTGACACATAAAACAAATTGTATGATAGGGTGAAAAATCCTCCTTCATTCCCGCCTTGGCAAACAGTAAGTTATCTTTAGCAAAAAGAAGCCAATTTTCTACCAGTTTCAATCTCTCAAGCTCTTTCATACAGTACTTTACCATCTTTAAATATATGGTACAAATAAAATGGATTTTGGGCTTTTAAATTCCACTCCACCTCTGCCGATTTGCGTACCAGCAGGTCTACAGCAAACTTTCGCCCTCGCAACAAGGCATCTACTTTGCGCCTTATATAACGACTGGATTCATCATCATCTTTAATTATAAACAAATCCAGATCGCTATCCTCGCTAAAATCCCCTCTAGCATATGATCCAAACAGAATAATCTTCTCCGGCTTAATTTCTCGAACAATTTTTTTTATTATATAATTTATCAATTCAGGCATTATTTGTGCAGTATTTAACTTTTGGTCTATATTCATTTTATAATTTATATTATTTGGGGTGGACTCAAGCCTTAATGAGCGGCATCCTGCGCCCTGCCGGTCATGGGTACAAACCTCACCGGCAGTATGCTTTCTTGTTTAACGCCTTTGCTACTTTTGGTAATCAGCGCCAACTCTTGATAAAAATCGCCTACCGGTATAATCATCCTGCCGCCGACAGCTAGTTGTTTTATCAGCGGCTCAGGGATATGGTCCGGCGCTGCGGTAACTATAATCGCATCAAAAGGCGCCGCATCCGGCCACCCCAGATATCCGTCGGCACATTTTATAAAAACATTGGTATAATTTTGTTTTTTCAATAAATCAGCGGATTTTTCGGCTAAGCTGCAAATTATTTCTATACTATAGACTTGTTTTACCAAACAGGCAAGTACCGCCGTCTGATAGCCTGAACCAGTACCGATTTACAAAACTTTCATGTCGGGCTCTAAAGATAATGCCTGAGTCATAAAGGCAACTATGTAGGGCTGTGAAATGGTCTGACTTTCTCCAATAGGGAGCGGACGATCAGTATATGCCTTATTCCACAAAGATTCAGGCAGGAATAAATGACGAGGAACTTTTCTTAGCGCTTCAAGCGCTCTTTTATCGGATATACCTCGGGCGATGATTTGCCGGCGCACCATCGCTTCTCTTTGTTCACTATAAGAAGGAAGACGATGCTCATTTGAGTGCATATGTTCGCTATCCGCCTGCTTACACGCTATAAAATTCAGCGAAAGGTAAATTATAAAAAATAATTTCACCAAAACATAAACCACATCCAGTGTAATACCGATTTAGAAGCCCGAATAATTAGGTATTGTTTTGTTTAATGCGTTTTAAACGGAAAGTGTCTTCCCTTGCACGCTCTTCTAATGTGTTTTTTATATAACGAACCTGTAGTTTTAATTTAGGTACAAGGTTTTGTTCCAGTGCATTAACCCTGCGAGTCGTCTTTTTTATTTCCGTTCCCAATCTTTTAAGATGTATTTCAACTGCTGCAACACTCAAAATCACATCAAAAATATTTTCAAATAATTCCGCCGTTCTGTCAATGCGAGGACTAACGCCCACAATACCATAGCCTCTATCCAATACTGAACGAGAAAGACTGGAAACTTTTTTTATATCAGGCACTTTAACGCCCCAAACACTTTTTTCTGTCATTTCAATATACATAAGTTGTTTGGTATTTAGTGAGACAGAATCAACCACATAATCACCTTCAACGGCTTTGGCCAAAAGCAGTGAGGTATACGCTTCTTGAACTATCTGATTTAGCTTATCACGTCCATCCAAAAGCTGGCCGACTACCGAAAAAAACTCTTTTACCAATGCGTCGCGTTTTTTCTTTAATAAATCCACTCCCTGAGTGGCTAAACCAATCTGTGCTTTTTTAGTAAGCAAATTCATCCTAGTAGGACTGACTTGTTCCATAATAACCTCTTTTTATTATAATTCCAAATTATGTTAGGCTTATTTGAATAATTCATTTTAATCTAAAAATAATTTATTGTCAATCTTTGTACTCTTAAGTCTCTTGCAAAAATTTCCAAAATGTCATTCCCGAATGCTTTTATCGGGAATCGAGCTAGTTAAGTAGTTAAAACCAGATTCCCGCTTTAAAATCACTGCGGGAATGACGGGTAATTTTACCAAATTTCTCCCTAACAAATTATATTAATGCGGACTCTTGGCAATAGGCCCATACCATAACTCGCCCAAACCGTCCTTATCCTGAATATCATAAATAGATTTATCAATTACATCCTCATCGGTTGAGCCCCACCAGTTATGCTCAGCGGTTACATCCGATACATCCGTAACTTGCACGGCATAATCCCGATTGCCATAAATGTTATTGCACAATAGTTTGGCCGGATGATCAAGTATTATACCGGTTTGATTATCAGTAATCCGGTTAGCCTCTATATTTAGTGTTTCCGTCTCTGTGGATACAATTCCATCTTTACGGTTATCTTGTATCTTATTCTCCTGAATTATTGCAGCCTCACTGCTTTTTAATTCAATACCTGTTTCATTTTGGGAAATATTATTGTTTAGCGCTAAAATACGCGAGCTGTTATCCAAAATCCCCTGCTTATTATTACCGGTAATCTCATTATTTTTTATGGTAAGCTCGGAGAAGTCACTTTTTATGCCTTCTGCCAAATTGTCTGTTATTATATTTGCATCTATGGCGCCCCGGCAGTTTTTAACATCAATACCGGCGCCCGTATTGGATATAACTTGATTATCGGTAAACACCAATGAACCGGATGTATTTATCAGGCAGCCTTGCCCGTTATGGTTAATTTTATTATGATTACTCATAAGATCGCTTTGTGTGATTTCTATACCGTATTTATTATTACTAATAATAATATTGTCCTGCAAATTAACGGCTGAAGACTCGCTGCAATCAATGCCGGATTCTTTGTTTTCTGAAATATTATTATTAACCGCATTAATACTGGATTTTTTAAATGACATACCGTCTTGTGCATTTTGATAAATCAAATTACCGGCTATATATCCCCCGCTGTCCTCGCCTGATATACCATGCTGTCGGTTGTATTCTATACGATTATCCTTTATGGTAACAAAAGCATTATTTTTAATCCTTATACCATTCAAATTGCCGGTTATTTGATTATCAGATATTATAAGCTTATAATTTTGACTGGATATACCGTTTCGGCCATTACTTGTAATTTGGTTATTTTCTATGGTACTTAGGGTTGAATCCTTAATCTGTACGCCTTCTCCATTACCGGATACGGAATTTTGATTAAGTATAACAGTTGATGCACGCGCCCACAGGCCGACTTGCCGGTTGTTTATAATCTGATTATTTTTTAGATTTAATTCAGATCTTCTGCAAGACAGCCCCAATTCATTATTATTTTCAATAATATTACCGGAAAGAGCCAGTTTGGATTCCAGAAAACGCATACCAAAACGGTTTCGGGCAAATTGATTATCCGTTAAATACCCCTCAACCTGACGGGTACGCATTCCGTGAATTAGGTTATCAAAAAAACGATTATTTTTAGCGTCTAATTGAGAATGACGCAGGTCTATACCCCAGTAATTATTTTTAAATAGATTATCTTTAAGCGAAAGGGTTATCTCCCTGCCGCGTATTCCGCTGTAATTATCCGTAAAAACATTGCCTATAAGCTCCGCCTTCATTTCCTGAAAATAAACGCCTCGATAGTTATGCGAAAAGGTGTTGTTTTTGAGCCTTAAGTTACTGAAATGACTGTGTATCCCCTGACGCGCATAGCTGATTTTGCAATATTGCATTACATTTAACCAATTATCGCTTACAATAAGGTGAATTCCGTCCCAGTCGCCCATTTTGGGATCTTTTTCGGCTGAAGTAAATATAATAGGGTTATCTTTAGCGCCTTTGGCGATTAATTTTCCTTGCAAATGTATGCCATGCTCGCCCAGCCCGTCGTTATTTGTATCGCGTCGGGTAAATAGTATACGAGTACCCGCTTTTATGGTTAAAGTGGCCTCATCGGATACCCTTATTATGCCCTTTACAATAACCTCGCCTTCCCAAGTGGTGTTTTTAGTTATAAATTTACTTTTAATCTTAGCCGAATCCGCCTGAAACCTAACCGCCGCCCAAATTAAGTTTGGGGTTAGCAGGAAAAAAGCAAGAAAGGTATAGGCTATAAGATGTTGTATCTTACGGTTTTTCATAAAAATTATCCCGATGTTTCGGCCTGTCCCCAAGCCGAAACCTAAGCTGTCATTCTGAAAGAAGCAAAGCGCAGTGAAGAATCTCCCCCCGCAACAGCGAGCAGATTCTTCGGCCTCCGGCCTCAGAATGACACATATAAAAAAATTACGGTTTTACGTAAAAGTTGTAATCATTATGCTCGATTTTATTGTTATCAGGAGTCAGGACTCCTTTTTCTTTACCGAATATCCCAAACCGGTTGCCTTCGATTATATTATCTTTTATTACCGGATTAGCAGAAACACCCCACGTAATGCCGGAGTGTTTATTATCGAATACACGGTTATTGGTTATGCTGGGCGCGGCATTATTCCAGCAGGCAATACCCGTATCGCCTCCTGATATATGATTCTGGCTGATATCGGCCTTTGAATCCAACTGGCATACAATTCCGTATTGATTATTATTAAATTGATTTTGGGTTATCTTGGCAGATGAGCCGACAGCGTATATACCATATTGGGCGAACTCTATTTTACAATAACTGATAATAGATGTATCGGCGCCTGATTTATTTAATATAATGCCAGCCCAGTCGCCTGCTTGCGGGTCTTTAGCATCTGAAGTAAATATAATTGGCTCTTCAGGGCTGCCTTGAGCTGTAAGCTGTCCTTCCACTAATAATTCCGCAGTAGTAAATAGAAAACGAGGATCAATACGCGTGCTTTTGCTTTTTTTAAATCTGATAACCGTCCCGGGTTCTATTTTTAAGTGTACATTGCGTAAGACTAACACATCTTTAGTAATAAGGATCTTTCCGCTCCAAGTCGTATCTTCAGCGATCACTCCCGATACCGCCTGTTGAGGCGGTTTAAATTTGAATGCGGCACAGCCGGCTATGCTTACAAATAACAGGCTGATTAAGATTTTACTGATGCTGATATGATATTTCATGGTTTGTTTTTTTGTATATGAAACCCTGCTTTTAAGGTAGGGCGGGTCAAGCCCATATTACGAAAGAGCCTAAAAAATATGTTTGGACCTACGTTATTTTATGGTTGCGGACCCACCACGCCTGCAAAATTGCTCAAGCGCAGGTGTGGTGGAACCGGACTTCGTCCTTGTTCCACCCTACTATTGTCATTCTGAGACTAAAAGCCGAAGAATCTACTTACATACATGGACAGATTCTTCACTCCGCTTCGCTGCGTTCATAATGACAGACCAATAAAGCTTATACAGCCTCCAAGCTAAGCCATAACGCCTTATCCGTATCCGGCGTAATTTTATATTGCTCGCAAATCCTGACCCCTGCAACCCATATAATCTCATCGCCGCAGACGATTAAGGGAATATCAGCCCGTTTTTTAGCCGGTATTTTCTGATCTATAAAAAAATCCTTTAATTTTTTAGAGCCGGATGCGCCAAGCGGGAAAAAGCGATCGCCTGTTTTTTTGTTTCTTACATAAAGAGGCATATTAATTTTATCATAATTTATGACCGCCTGATATCCAGCGGGATAAGCGCCAAGCTGACAACGCTGCGCTATCTCAGCCCGAATCTGTAAGCCAATAGCAGGTATTAGCGTAATCCCCGGAATGTTAAGCAAATAATTATACGATAAGCGACCTTGTTTTACAACAGGACTTCGGCTTATAGTTAAGCTGTTATAATCCTTATACGCATATATATGTTTGGGTAAATTAAGCTGTTTATGCCCCAGATTACCCAGAGCCAGTTCCACTAGTTCTTGTATATGCTTAAAATTTATATGCCTTAGATCGCCTTTTATTTTTTCTATGGCCGTACGCAGCAAATAACGCCTGATAGATATAGACTCTGCATTAAACTTCCTAAGGTCTATGGAAATTTTTTCCTTATCAATACCGGCTAATTCGGGTAATAATGTATTAACATGATCGGCCAAACACTCATTATCCGCTTGCAGAATCTCAGCTAATCGAATAAGATTACTTGAAATAGCCGGATTATACTTTTGTTTTAATAATGGAAGCAACTCAAGACGAATCCTGTTGCGTAAATATTTGTCGCTAAAATTGGAAGCATCATCACGATATGATATCTTGTGTACGCCCAAATACGCTTTTATCTGCGCCCTGCCGGTTTCAATTAAGGGGCGGATATATTTTTCCCTTTTGACCGGAATACCGCTTAAACCCTCCGAACCCGCGCCCTGTATAATTCTCATAAGCATAGTTTCCGCCTGATCATCCGCATGATGCCCTAGGGCGATCTTATCTGCGCCAATGTTTGCGGCGATTTCTTCAAAGAATCTATAGCGTATTCTGCGGGCTGCATCCTGAGGCGAGAGCTTGCGCTCTTTAATATATGAGGGTACATCATATGCCTCTATATAACAAGGTATATCGTGCTTATCGGCCAATTTGCGTACAAATTCCGCATCTTCATCGGCCGCCCGGCCTCTGAACATATGGTTTAGATGCGCTAAGTGCAATTTAAACCCCCAATCAGAGCTAAGTGCAAACAGGCCGTAGAACAAGGCTACAGAATCAGCCCCGCCGGATATACCAATCAGTATACATTCCCCGCCGGACAGTAAATTATACTTATTTATGGTTTTTATTATTTGTTTAATAAAGGTATCCAATCCCTATATTCCTTTTGTTCTCGGGAAGATATACCCCTTATGAGGTTATGTTTCCGAGTGTTTCATCCCAACAGGAGACAATATATTGTTGGTTAACGTGAGTTGTTACCTATGATGAAGTTATCCATTTTTGTCATTCTGAGGCCGCAGGCCGAAGAATCTGCCCCCATATGCGAGTAGATTCTTCGGCCTGCGGCCTCAGAATGACAGGCTAAGAAAAGTCTTCTAAACACAAAATGCCCTTAAATCAACAGCATTACCCGCTGGAGAAAAGGGGGAATCGGCACAGCAAGGCGCCGCTTATATTCAAAACCAAGTAGCCGCTTTCATTTTGGCATGTTTCTTTCATATAATCTATATAAAAATTTAACCAAGCAGTAGCAAGGAGAATGAAATGAAGTACCAAAGCAGTAGCAAGCAAAAGAGTTTCTGGATTATTTCGGTGTTTATTTTGAGTATCTTATTGGCAAATCCGGCGCTAGCTATGGCCGAAGTTTGGAATACATTGGTCAGTGATACACAATTAACCACCGCCGATGTGGGCAGTTGGAATCCCAAAATTGTGATTGACCCTCAAAACAACTCTCATATTACCTGGTTTGATTACCGGTCAGGAAGTTATGAGATTTACTATACCAAAATAGATAATGACGGTAATACAATAATAGAAGATACCCAGCTTACTTCTACCATTACAGGCAGTTTCTGGCCGTCTATTGATCTTGACGCCAACAATAATGTACACATTTCATGGCACGATGAACGCCAAGGCAATTTAGAAATTTATTATACCAAATTAGACAGCAACGGCAATACATTGGTAGATGATCTAAGAATAACCGCAAATTCCGGCGCCAGTGCGGCTTCTTCTATCGCCGTAGATAAAAACGATAATGTACATATTGTCTGGAATGATAATAGCGACGGGAATTATGAGATTTACTATACCAAACTGGATAATAACGGCAATACGCTTATAGAGGATACCAGACTAACCTTCGATACCACAGAGAGCCAATCCCCTGTATTGGTAACAGATAGTCAGGGTGATGTACACGTAGCTTGGGTTGATTTGAGGGACTCAAACTGGGATTTATACTACACCAAACTGGACAATAACGGTAATACGCTTATAGACGACACCAGAATCACAACGGCGGATAATGTAAGCGCAAATCCGGCAATAGCCATAGACAGCGTTGATAATATCCACCTGGCCTGGTATTACGGGCGAGATCGTAATGCTGAAATTTACTATAAAAAACTGGATAATGCGGGTAATGTTATACTTGATGATGTTAGGGTAAGCTCTGATCGAAAAAGATCATATTGGCCTGCGATAGCCATAGATTCTACTAATAGCGCAAATATTGCATGGTATGATAATCGCGACGGTAATTTTGAGATTTATTTTTCTAAAGTAGACCAGTTGGGTAATATAGCGGTGGAAAATACCAGATTAACCTCTGATGCCAATATCAGCTATGTTCCGTCGCTAGGAGTAGATAGTTACGATAAGCTGCATCTTATCTGGCAGGATTATAGAAGCGGTCGGCGCGAGATTTTTTATAAAAAAGGTAAAATTATCTCCAGACCGACGGTTAAAATAGGCCAGATGTACAGTGAAAACAGCCAGGGATTTTGGGATATGACCCATCTGCCGGCAGATGCGATTACAATAAACCTGGTTATGGATATTCAGGGCGATACAGATCAAACTTACAATATACTGATGAATTATTATTATAAGGATGCGCTTGGTAATAACACATTACTACAGCAGGAATTATATCAAGATTATGCCCCCGGCACATATTTTTTGAGCCTTGATACAAATATCCCGCAAGATTCGGCTTTAGGAGTTGCCATGATTCGCAATTCGGCAGTTATGGCAAAAGGCAAAACCCTGCTAGACCGTGACGTACTGGCTACGTATCTTAATATAGTAAGCTGGAAATAGCTGGTTTTATAGTTAATTCATTGTATTACGGGCTCAGGATAAATAAACTGAGCCCGTTTTTTTTTGGGGATAAAACAATGTTATAGAAACACCACTCTTTACGTTTAAAAGCGAATTGCTATCATTAGGTTAGCATAATCTCTATAGAGTTTTCAGGGCTGTTTATTTCTACTCTTGTCATTCTGAACTAAGCCTAAGTCAATGAAGAATATACTCGCATATGGGGGGGCAGATTCTTCGGCTTATTGCCTCAGAATGACAAGAGTAGAAGTGAACAGTCTTGATAGAGTTTTTGTCTTGACACAAACAATTGGTTATGTGACCATATAATGGTTAATTTATCCTAAAAAATCATTTAAGTATGTTCATTATTGTGGGGCTTAACTGACAGGTAATTGAATCTTAAAGATATCAAAAATAAAATTATAAGCGGCAAGTACAGCATTAAATTCATGCTGTGCGACATATGATTGAGAAAGGTTTTAATGAAGATAATTGCATAGAAGCGATTCAGGATGGTAAGATATTATAAGAATATTCTGAAGAACAAAGGTGCTTAATCTGGGGTAATTTACACTTCACGTCAGATGTTTTATGCCAATTGCATATAATTGTGAATTGTTTCGATGAGGAGTGTATCGATATTATTACTGCCTATATTCCTCAAAGACCCCTGGTGGGAAAGTCCTTCAAGAAATGGTATGTCCCAAATGCGGCTCAATCTCCTTTGGGCCGGGTATCGCCAATAAAATTATAGAAGACGCCAATGCCTTATTTGAAATTAACCGGCCACCCATAGAGGTATATTATCAGCTTCTAAATCGCAATTTTCCCCTGCCGGCGCAATAAAAAGCTGAAAGCCAAGCAGACAAAAAGAGATAAAGTAATAAAAAAATGGCTATTGATTTCTCTTGCGAAACCAAAGCCGTTTAATTTTCTTAGCTGTCATTCTTGAACGAAACTAAGTCCTTAGCTTTGCTTGAGGATAAATTCCGTGAAGAATCTGCCCACATATGCGAGCAGATTCTTCGGCCTACGGCCTTAAGAAAAATCCCTAATACAATTTATTGCCTCTGAAAGAAGATGGCGGCAAATACGAAACTGGGGAAAAGAGACCGCCCTGCAAATGAGTATCAGGGATGAGCAAGATGTAGAAGACATCATTCATCAATACCGGTGGCGCTGGATACCAATGTTTATATATCGGCTATTCTATTTGGAGACCGGTCGGAAGATGTTATGGTGTTATCCAGAAAGGGTGTAATAAAGGTTTTCGTATCAGAGCCGATTTTAGCAGAAACAGGGGATGTGCTAAGAAAAAATTTGCTTGGCAGAGTTGGCAAATATTCCTAATAATTGACGCTATAAGGGAGTTTGCCGCTTTGGTTTTCCCCGAAAAAGTTATCTTCGTGATTTTGGAAGATGATAGTAATAATCAGATATTAGAATGTGCAGTGGAGGCAAATGTTAAATATATTGTTTCCGGCGATAAGCATCTTTTGAATTTAGATGAATATCAAGGGATAAAAATTATCTCTCCAGCCGCTATTCTTGATAAATTAGAATAAATGCAAATCGGTAGTTTAAAACTAGATAATCCCGTATTTTTAGCGCCCATGGACGGTATTACTGATCTGGCCTTCCGCTTAATAGCCAAACAATACGGCTGCGCTCTGGTATACAGCGAAATGGTAAGCTGTCATGGATTAGTTCATAATTTTGAAGTAAACCGGAGATATCTTTTAAGTCATGCTGATGAAAAACCGCTGGCTGTACAGTTGTTCGGCGCCGATGCCGATATTATGGCCAAAGCCGCACAAATATGCGTATGCTCCGGCGCTGATTTAATCGATATAAATATGGGCTGTCCGGTAAAAAAAGTGGTTAGAACCGGCGCCGGTTCCGCTTTAATGCGTACTCCCAAGTTAGTTGAAGAGATCGTAACAAAAATCCGCAGGGTAATTAATATCCCGCTTACCGTAAAAATCCGCACAGGCTGGTACTCTGAGCATATAAATGCCGTAAAAATCGCAAAAATAGCTGCCGATGCCGGAGCGGATGCGGTCTGTATTCATGGCCGCACTAGAATGCAGGGTTTTTCAGGCTGTGCAGACTGGGAAATAATCGCCAAAGTAAAGTTTGCCTTAGATTGTATTGTTATAGGTAACGGCGATATAAAAACAGCCTATGATGCAAAACGTATGATGGAGCAGACCGGATGCGACTGCCTAATGATAGGCCGGGCTGCCCGCGGTAATCCATGGATATTTGCTCAGATAATTAAATATTTAAAAAACGGAGAATTGCCGCCGCCTGCCGGTTTAGCGGAAAGAAAAGCTGTACTTTTAAAGCAATTCGAGTTGCTTAATAAATACTATGGTTCTCATATAAGCCTGCTTCATATCAGGAAACACCTGATATGGTACACTCAAAGCCTGCCTTACAGCGCAAGACTGCGCCGCCTTATCGCCCATTTAGACACCAAAGAAAAACTTATACAAGCTGTCAATGAATACTGGGTGTATTTAGAAGAAACTGTCGCCAAATAGCAAAAATGGCTAAAAATTTCCAAGTTGACATTTTATAAGTTTATTTTCTAAAAATGAGGCGGCGACCAACGGAAACGTAGGGGGAATCCCCCTACGACACGCCCTGGAAACATCCAAATAAGAACATCAGCTGTAGTGTAAGCCGGTTAGACCATTAATGCCCCTTATTATGGCGGACTCGCCATAACCATTTAGCGCCTTTTATCTTTACATCTCCTGCCTCAAATTTATCCCCTTGTTTAAAAAGCCTATATTATCAAATAGTTGTCGAGTGAACATTTGCGCCGTTCTTTATTTTATTATATGGCACAAGTGTTGCACAAATTATAGTAGAGATAGGTTTAGAAAAAATTGTCTGAATAACTCTTAAAGCATTAATTTGAGTGATATTTGTGTAAGCCTTGGTTCAGTTAGAAAGTTTACGTACCATAGGTCAAAGAGGTTTGGAAAATGGCCGCTTTAAATGTAGCCTTAAACTGTAGGGAATATCCTTTTATGAACAACCAGAGTAAAACTATTCTTATTGTAGATTCTGATGAAGATATGTGCTGGTTGTTAAAAAAAGTGCTTTGCCAAGGTAATTATAAAATTATCACCAGTGACGATTGGAAAACTACTTTATCTTTGGTATCGCAAAAAAAACCAGATCTGGTACTTTTGGATATTCCGCTTAACAATATTTCCAGCAGCCGTATGCTGAAGTTTATAAGAGAGTATAAACCAAGCCTTCCTGCTATTGTGATAACTCCAGACCTAAATGAAAATCTGTTGGAACGCATTAAGGCCTTGGGGAATTGTAAGTTTATTGCTAAACCATTTGTAATTGAAAATTTAGTAACACTGGTTAAGCAAACCCTTAAGTTAGAAGAATAATATAACCTTAAGTTCTGATGTTTCGGCTTGTCTCAATAGGGATATCTTTAACTGTTTCGGTTTGGGGACAAGCCGAAAAACCGAGTTTAAAAAGCTTTTCTTAAGCCGTCATTCTGAGGCCGAAAGCCGAAGAATCTCTGCCTCCATATGCGCGTAGATTCTTCACTGCGCTTCGAGACTGTGCCAGAATCATAAAAATTGCTTTTTTCCTGTCATTCTCACGAAAGTGGGAATCCATAACTTATTTTAACAGACTGGATTCCTGCCTTCGCAGGAATGACAGATTGAGAGCATTTTTCAGCTTATAAGCAATTGCGGCACTGTCTCTTAGTATAAGAATAAGAAATTCCGCTTACGTTTAACTTAAATAAAGGAAATATGAGCATGTTTAATCATTATAAACTTACATATTTTGCGAAAAATAATATTAGAATATTGGGGAGTTTTTTTGTATTTACACTATTTATTTGTTTATATTATCCCTCTACGGGTTTTGCCAAAGAATTGACCAACAAAAAAGACGGTTCTAAAATGGCGCTTGTTCCCGCAGGAGAATTCACCATGGGCAGCAATAAGCCTTATTTTAATGATGAGGCTCCGGCTCATAAGGTGTTTTTAAATGCCTTTTATATTGATAAATATGAAATTACCAATGCTCAATATAAACAATTTGTAGAGCAGACCGACCATGCAATTCCCTCTCATATAAGTGACCCCGAATATGATTTGTGGAAAAAAGACGGCAGCTTTCCTGCCGAAATCGCCAATCAGCCGGTAATTAATATAGGTTGGCCGGATGCCGATGCGTATTGTAAATGGGCGGGTATGCGTCTGCCTACTGAGGCAGAATGGGAGAAGGCTGCCCGGGGAACGGATGAGCGGCTTTATCCCTGGGGTAATCAACCGCCAGAAGAGAAAAAAATTCCCCTAAGTCTGTCTTGGCAGGGAACCAAAACCTATAAGGCGGTTGGTACTATGCCGGATAATGTTTCGCCATACGGGGTTTTTGATATGGCGGGTAATGTCTCTGAATGGACGGCGGATTGGTATGATGAGCAATATTATAAAAATAGTCCGGCTAAGAATCCTACCGGGCCGGATACCGGTTTTTATAAGGTGGTTCGCGGAGGGGCTTCTGTTAATGAAAGATTTTATTTTAGAGCCCAAGACCGTGATTTTGATGATGTGTTAAATAGGCCGAAAGAAATCGGCATTCGTTGCGTTAAGAATAAATGAGACGAACAACACTAACATAAGGATTAAACAAATGAAAAAGATTTTTGTTTCCCTGTTTCTCTGCGGGGTGTTTTTAATGAGCAATAGTATTTCTGCATTTGCCGCAGTAGGTAAGCTTAAAATTACCTGCTATCCGGCGGCTTATATTTTTATAGATGGGCAAGCTGCGCTTTTAGGCTCTACTACTAAGAAATTAGAGATTGTCGTTGACGTAGGCAAGCATGTAATTACAGCTGAGGTTAGTGATTATGAAATGGAAGAGGCTAAAATAGAGATATTTGCTCATAGAACTTTGGAAATAAATCTGGTATTAGTAAAAAAGGGTCAAAATCGTGATGAAATGGTCTCTATAAGCGATGGTATTTTGGAAATGGGAATTGACGAAAAAAGAATCGGCTGGCTATGCAAAAATATAGGCGGATGCGCAAATGATTATAAAGCCTCTACACCCAGGCATGATGTAAAATTAAAGGCTTATAAAATAGATGCCTACGAGGTAACTAACAAACAATATAAAAAATTCATAGACGCAACAAAGCAAAAAGCGCCCAAAGGCTGGCGGCGCGGAAATAATTATCGTAAGAATCAGGGCGATTATCCTGTTGTCAATGTAAGCTGGTCTGATGCGGCGGCCTATTGTAAATGGGCGGGTAAACGTCTGCCGACTGAAGCTGAGTGGGAATATGCGGCTACTGCCGGTAAAAGCTTTTATTATCCCTGGGGGAAAAAATTTCGCATTGGCAGAGCCAATACCATGCGTGAAAGATTCCAAGCGCCTACCATTACCGGAAGGTATGAAAAAGGGGTAAGTAAATTTGGTTGTTATGATATGAGCGGTAATGTATGGGAATGGACGGCCAATTTGTATAAATCCTATAGCGGGGACGGAGGCGCTAAGGATGAAAACATGCGTGTTGTTCGAGGCGGCTCCTACGAAGAACAGCCTTTTATGACTACCACTGTATATCGTCACAAATTAAAGGCTAAAAAAACTTATCCAAATGTAGGATTCCGGTGTGTAAAATAGATTATTATAATATAATATGGTTCTAAAGGAGGCTTGTATGTTCAAAAATGGTTTTATTTTGTTATTCTGTGGTTTACTGCTTATTTTGTCTGCCAAGGCAGAAGCGGAAGATATGGCGCTTATTCCCGCCGGTGAGTGTACTATGGGTTTAAGCGAAGCAAAGTTAAAAGAAGTAGTTGGTACCTTAGGTGGAATGAAAAAGTATCACGACAGCGCTACTCCCGCCCATAAAGTTAATTTAGACGCGTTTTATATTGATAAATATGAAGTCACTAATGAAGAGTATAAAAAATTTGTAGACGCCACAGGCGCCGCAGTACCACTTCATTGGGAAGAAGAAGGCGGATGAGATATCCCCAAGGGTAAAGCCAAACATCCGGTTGTATATGTTAATTGGAAAGCTGCGGTGGCCTATTGCGAATGGGCGGGTAAACGCTTGCCTACCGAGCCGGAATGGGAGAAGGCCGCCCGCGGAACTGATGAGCGGATATTCCCATGGGGAGATAAGTTTAACCGTAAGAATTTAAATTATGAAAAATCACGCAAAAAGGGTATCGCAAAAGTGGGTAGTTTCAAAAAAGGCGCCAGTCCTTACGGTCTTATGGATATGGCCGGCAATGTTTGGGAGTGGACGGCAGATAATTACCTGCCCTATCCTGGAAATGCGCATCCAGATGAATTTTATGGAAAAGAGCGCTATGTATTGCGCGGCGGGTCATATTTAGATGCCAATTACGACTCTGTAACCACTATGCGCAGTAAATTTACCCCGCTTACTGATGATGAGAATGTGGGTTTCAGGTGCGCCAAATCGGGTAAGTAACCGGTGGAGCGTTTCGTAAAAAAAGATACCATTAGCTGTCATTCTGAAGCCGGAGGCTGAAGAATCTGCTCGCGTATGGAGGTAGATTCTTCACTGCGCTTCGTGTTACAACTGCTTATAACCTGAAAAATGCTCTCAATCTGTCATTCCTGCGAAGGCAGGAACCCAGCTTTTTCAAGAAGTTATGGATTCCCACCTTCGTGAGAATGACAGAAAAAAAGCAGTTTTTCCGGTTGCGACACAGCCTCTTAGTTCAGAATGACAATTTCCTTAAATCAATAACATTGGGACTTGTCCCTTCCCAAGGAGGGGGTAGGTTTAAAACCTACCCCCTATATGATATATTATGGCTTACGTAAGCCTTGATTGTTTTTGAGGTTATTCGAGATTAACTTAAAACTCATCTTCATCATTCAAATATCGGTAAAAACCCCGGAAAATATCGCTATTTGATACGATACCTATAGTTCTATGTCCATCGAATACCGGCATACGACGCACGCCGGTATGTACCATCAGCTTGGCCACATGCTGTATAGATAAATTCGGTGAAATGGTAAGCACCGGTTTGGTCATTATATCGGCTACTTTAAGTTTTAGAGGGTCACTATCTTCAGATACAACTTTATTTACTACATCCCGTCTGGTTACAATACCATAAGCATCATCTTCATTTGTCCGATTTACAATTAAACTGCTAACATTATTTTTTGTCATAATACTCATAGCCTTGGCTACACTGACATTCTCATCCACCATTACTACATCTTTGGTCATTATATCCCGTGTTTTCATATTGGATCACCTCTTTACCCGAATAATTCGGGAATTAATTTGAGCAAAAGTTTGCCTTTTATGTTTTGAAGTGTCTTGTTATGTTTATGTTTCAGGGTGTCTCACCCCGAAACCAATGCTCACCGCTAGGTGTTTCGGCATGGGACATACCGAAACATAAGTTTATTTGTGACGTCAGATTCAAAAAATCTGACGCCTGCCAGACTGTCGAATTTTTAGAATCCTTACAGTCACAAAAGTTTCGGCCTACGGCCTCAGAATGACAGCTATAAAACCTATTATAGAAACATAGAACTCAGGTTAAATTATACTTAACGAGATCATAAACAATGATTTTCAAAAGAACAAAAACATAATTTAACCACAGAGGTACACAGAGAATTAACAAAAAAACCTCTGTGAATCTCTGTGGTTAATATTTATCGTTTAAAATCCGATAGTTATACCTAACTAGCTGATAAAACTAAATGCACAACACTTTGATACAAATTTTACCTAATAATTTCTGATAGTTACGATTGTCAAAATTTTATAATTTCCTATACAGGAACATAAAGAGATAATTAAACATAATTATACAAATATCTATAATTTGTGTTGTCGGATTCTAAAAATCCGACAACTAAGCTTTGGGGTCAGATTTCTTAATCTGACCCCGCCAAAAAGATTATAGCTAATTATGCGACAATGCTTAAATCAGGTTAAACCCTTTGTACTCTTTGTGGTAAAAAAACTATTGCGAATTCACGAGACGTGACCTTTTATACAGTATAAATAAAATAAACTGAGTATCATAACTCATTGGGTAAAGCCTTTAATTCCGCAAGTGAAAATACCGGTCCGTCGATACAGACATATTTAGGGCCTATATTACAGCGTCCGCATAAGCCCAACCCGCATTTCATCCGCCGCTCTAAAGTGGTATAAATCTGCTCAGGGGCAAAGCCCAATTTTTCAAGCTCTTGCAGCACAAATTTTATCATAATCGGCGGACCGCAGGTGACCGCTATGGTATTTTCTGCCGACGGGGCTTCCTCTTTTACTATAGTAGGAACAAACCCCACTTTGTATTCCCAGCCGGGTACATCGCGATCAATAGTTAAGGTGATTTTTACCTTGCTATCATGCTCCCTCCAAATTGTCCAGTCTTGGCTGTAACATAAATCACCCGGACTGCGGGCGCCATAAATAAGCTGAATGTTTTTATATTTATGTCTGTTAGCCAAAAGATAAAACATAAAAGGCCGTAAGGGAGCAAGCCCCAAGCCGCCTGCAATCAGAACAATATTTTTACCTTCCATATGCTGATAAGGAAACCAATTACCCAATGGACCGCGCAGACCGATTTTTGCCCCTTCGGATAAGTCGTGAAAAGCGCCGCTTACCTCTCCGGTCTTCATGATAGTAAATTGTAAATGTTCTTTTGCCAAAGGAGAAGAGTTTATTACAAAGGTGGACTCGCCTGAACCAAATAAGGATAATTGCGCTACTTGACCCGGCTCAAAAGAAACATGTTTCATTTGTTCTTTGTCATCTAAAACTACATGTAAGGATTTAATATTGGGCGTTTCCGAATATAATTTTGTTACCGTAGCCAGCATCGGTATATAAGGATTCCCGCCGGGACCTTCGTATTTCTTGCCATTAGTTATCATTTATCATCCCCTTCTAGTTGTCATTCTGAACAAAGCGAAACGCAGTGAAGAATCTGCTCGCGTAGGCTGAGAGATTCTTCGGCTTCCAGCCTCAGAATGACAACCTTAAAACCTATTATAGAAAGATATAGTAATCTATTCGGCTAAAATATGGCTTATTATAGAGCGCAAATCAATACCCACCGGGCATTCTTTAATACATCGACCGCAGCCTGTACAGCCTAATACATTATTATTGGTAATGAGATAGCTGAATTTATGACTCAGTCTGTTGCGATAGCGCTGAAACTTTATATTACGCGGATTATGACCGCTGGCCTCCAAGGTGTAAGTAGAAAACATACAAGCATCCCAGCAGCGCAGCCGCTGCCCGTGCATACCTTGCGCCTCATCGGTAATATTAAAGCAATAACACGTAGGACAGACAAAGGTGCAGATACCGCAGCTAAGACAAGCGGCGGTGGCCTCTTTCCAATAGGGCGATTCAAATGCCTTTAAAAATTTATCGGCCACAGACGGCAAACTGCCTAATTCAAATGGTTTTGAAAGCTTACTTAAAGCGGCTTCCTTGACTTGCTGCATAGCATTTAATTTGGCCTCTTCCACTGTAGTAAACAAACCCTCGTCTATCAGGGTAGCGCCCTCGTTAGTAAGAGCCTCAACAACATATTCATGGTCAATGCGGGTAAGCAGCAGATCAGCATCAGGCGCGCTTACCGGAGAACCTCCTACAGCCTCGCAAAAGCAGGTACTCTCAGCATGTTGGCAAGCTATAGCTGCAATCAGAGTATTGCTGCGGCGGGTTTTAAAATAAGTGTCCTGATAACCCGCACCGATAAATACATTCTCAAAAAAAGAAATCCCGGATACATCGCATGGCGCTATACCCCAAATTACTGTTTTTTGGTTGGGGTTAGCGGCGCTTATGCTAAGCTCGGTTTCCTCCGGCTTGCTTTTGTCTTTATGATACTGATATTTAAGCAGGCATTCAGTTTGAGGAAAGAGCGCTTTTTTGGCTGAAAGCTGCGGCCTGCATTTAAGATTAACCGGCGCTCCGGGTGTATACGGAGAAAGCAGACAAGCGCCGTCTTTATCCTGAGGCGCCCACAACTGGTATTTACTGGCAATAGAATCCAGCCAATCATTTAATTTATCCTGCATTATAGCCTTCGGCATATCTTTATCCTCTATATAGTCTACCGGTCATCGAAGTCAGAGACGACCCCGATGTTGTTGACTTAAGATAGCTGTCATTCTGAACGAAACGAAGTGGCGTGAAGAATCTAATCCCATATGCGAGCGGATTCTTCGGCCTCCGGCCTCAGAATGACAGGTTATGTTCTGGTAGTCGTCCCTGACCCCGAGCCGCTACAACTTGTCTTCTTCCAACTGAAAGGTCATAAGCGGTGGTTTTATATTCACATCTATCCCCGAACGGAAGCCAAACAGCTCAAATAACTCGCTGTTCATTTTCATGGCTAACAGATTAATCGGTATGCGCATAGGGCAAACCCGTGCGCATTCGCCGCATTCCGTGCAGCGTCCGGCCAGATGAAACGCCCGAATAAGATGGTACCAGCGGTTGCTGTTTGCATCAACCCGCTCTTTTATCCAATGAGGCACTCTGGTATCCAGTAAGCAATTATTCTGACAATAGCATACCGGACAAACATTGCGGCAGGCCTTACAGCGAATGCAGCGGGCAAACTCCTTATCCCAGAACGCAGAACGCTCAAGTAAACTCATCCGCTCTAATTCCAGTACCTTGCCGAATGGCTGCACACCTTTGTCCGGCTCTTTTTTTGCGCCGATAAAATGATCGGAAATCAGCGTATTGGGATATTGACAATTTATACACTTATCATACAATATATCCTTAATATCAGCCGATACTTCATTAGCATCAGTAAAGAGCATGATACTTTCTTTGTCCTGTTCAACACGATTTATGCGGTTAATATCAATTCTATTACGCAATTTATTAACATCAATCATTCCCCAGCAGGGCAGTCCTATGATAATTACGCGACTGCGGAGAATTGCCTTTTCAGCAAGCAAATGAATAACCGATCTGGAATCACACCCTTTAAGAACCAGACCAATCTTTTCTCCCGGCTCAAGCAGCCAGCCTGGCGGCCATTTTTGAGGCGGAAGATAGCTGGTCAAATTATGTATACAAAAACGGTTTAAAACCAGCCTGTCTATATCGCCTTTATCTTTAACAAACAAAGGGGCGCTATGCAATAGGTCAAACCCGCTCCCATAGCAGATAAAATAGCTTACTTCGGGTAAAATTTCGGCTGCTTTTTTCTTAAGTTCTGCCAGGATATCTTTCACTTATTATATCTCCTTGAAAAAGCCAAATTATTGAGCTTTAGCAGTTCCCAGTTTTTTTATTTGCTCGGTAAACTCGCCTACAATAGCTTGCCAGCGCTGTCCCTCTGATGCGGAAACCCAGACGTAGCGCAGGCGTTTGGGATCAATACCCACAAATGGCAGGAAACGATGCAGCAGCTCCAGCCTGCGTCTGGCGTATAAATTGCCCTCGCGATAATGGCAGTCACCCGGGTGACAGCCGGAAATCAATACGCCGTCTGCTCCGTCCACCAGCGCTTTAAGCGGTAAGAGCGGATTTATCCTGCCGGTACACGGCAGGCGGATAATACGTACGCTTGCCGGCTGCTTAAGCCGGCTGGTACCGGCCATATCGGCGCCAGCATAAGAGCACCAATTACATAAAAAACCTATAATACGGGGTTCGCTTTGCATAGCTTCTCCACTTTTCTTGTTGTTCTAGTATTATTAAAAACTACACCAGTCTATATCGCTTAAAAAGCCAACTATAAATTGAACAATTTTTTTAGCTTAAGCTTTACCTTGGGGGAACAGGAGTCACTTAGGCAGCCTAATTTTTTGATAACTCTGGATTTAGACAGAGTGGCCAGTTTATCTATTCTTATGACAGAGGGGTACAACAACCCGACCTTGTTCCAATCGTTTATAATAATATCATAATTACCCCTTTGTCCGGCAGTGGTTATTTTTGACACTACAATATCTTCTTTGTCTGTTTGGGCTAAGACTAATACTGGTCTTTTGGCTTTTCTATTCCCTTCGCTATAGGGGAAATTCAGCAATAATATATCCCCGTGTTTATAGTTTGTCATAGGCTGCATCGTTTTTTGAATATCCTTTCAAAAAATCTTCGGCAACCGCTTCATCCCATGCTTTATCTTCTGTATCATCCAAAAAAATGATTAAAACTTTTTTCTCTTCCTTATATGGTATATCTTCTAATGCTTCTATCTTGCCATTATGACAAATCCCTTGTATAGCTGGAATTGGCATAAAACCCACCTCCTATATATGTTGTTCTACTACTGCTTGGCTTAGATTTGGAAGGTGTTTGGTATTAAGTTTAATCTCTTTAATTTTTTCTCTTAAACGCTTGACTTCACGTTTTCGGACAAGCAGTCTTATCCCTTCCCTTATGGCTTCGACTCTGGTTTTATAAAGACCATCCTTAATCATTTTATCCAACTGATTTAAAAGAACAGGAGGAATATCAGATACTATATCTTTTGCCATTAAACCGCACTCCTAAACTTTGCTAGAAATCTTATCATACGCTGTCATTCTGAGGCGATAAGCCGAAGAATCTACTCGCATACGCAGACAGATTCTTCACTCCACTTCATTTCGTTTAAGAATGACAAAAGAAATGTATACATTTTATTGAAACAATGTACTAGTAGCGCTAATTCGATAATTTTGCTTTTATCAAATCGTCTGAATCTAAGCTAAATCTTAGCGTTAAAATGCTCAACTTATTTTGTGACAGTTCCTCACTTAACATCGCATAAGCTTTTTACTTCAGCCAACAATTCATCGTCCGTAAAGCCTTTTAATGAAATAGCCCCGGGCAGGCAGGTGGCATTACATACGCCGCAACCCTGGCATACCGCTGCATTTACCTTGGCTACTTTAGTTCCATCCCGCAGGGTTTCCTCTTGGATAGCAGATAAGGGGCAGACCTCCTGACAGCGAAAACAGCCTACGCACCTTCTCATATTTACTTCAGCCACCATGGGCGAGGTTTCCAGCTCTTCATGACCAATCAGCGCTACTACCTTGCTGGCGGCGCTACTGGCTTGTGCCACGGTTAAAGGAATATCCTTAGGCGCCTGACAGGCGCCGGCAATAAAAATACCGGGCGTACTGGACTCCACCGGTCGCAGCTTGGGATGACTTTCCGTAAAAAAACCATACTGATCATGTGTTATATTCAATTTTTTAGCCAATTTGATAGCGCCTGAAGAGGATGTAATCCCGGCAGCTAATACCACCAGATCAGCCTCTAATTCCACCGACTGACCCAAGATGGTATCCACGCCTTGTAATATCAGCCGTCCGCCTTTCTTATAAATTTTGGATACGCGCCCGCGTACATAGCGGGCGTCATATTTTTCCTGAGCGCGGCGTACAAATTCCTCGTACATTTTACCGGTAGCCCTGATATCCATATAGAATATATATACCTTAGTATCAGGCAGGTGTTCATGGGTTAGTATAGCATATTTAGCGCTGTACATACAACATACACTTGAGCAGTACGGGCGGCCTAAAAGCTCATCCCGCGATCCCACACAAGCGATAATGGCCACAACTTCAGGCTCCCTGCCGTCTGAGATACACTTTAAGCGCCCGCCGGTAGGACCTGAGGCTGAGAGTAATCTTTCATATTGCAGGCTGGTAATCACATCGGGATACTTACCATGACCATATTCCGTATAAGGTTTCCAGTCCACCTGCTTGTAACCCGTGGCAACCACAATAGCCCCGAATTCTTCCTCGTGCAATTCATCTTCCTGCTCATAATCAATGGCGCCGGTAGGACAAATTTTCTGGCATAGACCGCATTTGCCGTTTAATACATACCTGCAATGCTCTTTATCTATAACCGGTATATGCGGAACCGCCTGGGGAAACGGTATATATACCGCCCCGCATTTATCTAGCCCCAGGTTAAATTCCGAAGGAATCTTAACCGGGCATTTTAGGGTGCAGGCGCCGCAGCCGGTACATTTTTTGGTATCAATAAGCCGCGCCTTCTGCCTTATATTAACTGTAAAATTCCCTATAAAACCGGATACGGATTCTATTTCCGAATAGGTCTGTAGTGTAATTAAGGGGTGGCCGGCAGCTTCCACCATTTTGGGCGATAAGATACAAGCTGAACAATCAAAAGTGGGGAAAACTTTATCCATTCTGGCCATATTACCGCCGATACTGGGGCTGCGCTCCACTAATACCACCTCATAGCCGGCCTCGGCAATATCCAGCGCCGCCTGAATGCCGGCAATACCTCCGCCGATGACTAAGGTACGCTGATTAACGCCTACTTTACCCGAAGTTAAGGCTTGCTGACGCGTGACTTTGGCTACTGCCATGCCGATAAGTTCTTTAGCTTTTATAGTGGCAGATATTATATCTTCATGCACCCAGGAACATTGCTCGCGTAAATTGGCAATCTCCAGCAAATACTGATTTAAACCGGAGGCAGCCACTAATTTGCGAAAGGTGGTTTCATGAATACGCGGAGAACAGGCGCCGATTACCACTCGGTCAAGACCTTTTTGCTCTATAGCCTGGCGTATTATATTTTGACCCGGTTCGGAGCAGGCATGTTCAATAGTAACCGCACAGACCACCTCGGGCAGGCTTAGGGCATATTCTGCGACTTTTTCCACATCTACAGTAGCGGCAATATTATTACCGCAATGGCATATAAAGACCCCTATTTTCATTTTCAGCTCAGCCCCTGGTTATTTAACCCAAGTTGCTACCTATGGTGAAGTTATCCATTTTTGTCATTCTGAGGCCGAAGGCCGAAGAATCTACTCGCTATATAGGAGGAGATTCTTCACTGCGCTCCGCTTCGTTCAGAATGACAGCCATGTAAAACCAAATATTTCTAAAAATAAACCTATAGGTAGCAACTTGAGTTATTTATTAAGATTTATGTTTCGGGATGTTTCATCCCGAAACACCTGACTTAAGAACACCCTGTACTAAAAAGGTTTTTCTTAGCCTGTCATTCTGAAGCCGTAGGCCGAAGAATCTACTTGCATATGTATGTAGATTCTTCACTGCGCTTCGCTTCGTTCAGAATGACAGTTACCTTAAGTTTGATGTTTCGGCTTGTCTTCAAGCCGAAACATCATATTATATCACAACGACAGCTCCAGATTACACAAAGCATCCACCTCGCGCAGAAGCTGATCATCAGTAAAGCCCTTAAGCGATACAGCCGCAGGCAGGCAGGTTGCATTACACAGGCCGCACCCCTGGCAGGTAGCCGGATTTACCTTGGCCAGCTTGCTGCCGTCGCGCATTATCTGCTCTTCTATAGCATTAAACGGACATACTTCCTGACAGCGGAAACAGCCGATACAGCGTCTGATATTCACCTCCGCCACCATAGGGCTGGTTTCCAGATAATCCTTACTAAGCAGTCCCAATACTTTACTGGATACGCTGCTGGCTTGAGCCACGCTGGTGGGTATATCCTTGGGTCCCTGACAGGCGCCAGCCAGATAAATTCCCATGGTACTTGATTCCACCGGCCTTAGTTTGGGGTGGCTTTCATTAAAAAATCCATATACATCATGAGATATATTCAGCCTTTTGGCTAAATCCAGAGCGCCCGGGGCAGAATCAATCCCTACGGCCAGTACAACTAAATCGGCCTCTAATTCCACCGGCATACCAAGCAGTGTATCAGCCGCCCGAAGGACTACGCGCCCGTTTCTGTTAAACATCTTAGATACCCTCCCGCGCACGTATTTTATACCGTAAGTCTCTTTAGCGCGATCAATAAACTGAGCATAATTTTTTCCGCCGATCTGAACATCCATATTAAAAGCAAATACCTGAGCATCGGGGATATGCTCTTTAGTTAAAATAGCCTGTTTAGCCGTATACATACAGCAAACCGCCGAACAGTACGGCCTTACTTTTGCTCCCTCTCTGGAGCCTACACAGCAGATAAAGGCTATTGTCTTGGGTTCTTTGCCGTCAGATGGCCGCACCACATGCCCGCCCTTGGGGCCTGATGCGGACAGCAGCCTTTCATACTGTAAAGCGGTTATTACGTCCTTATATTTACCATGACCGTATTCTCCATAGGGTTTTTTCCAGTCAAGCAATCCGAATCCGGTAGCTACCACAATACCGCCTGCGTCTGTTTCGATTATTTTATCTGCCGCCCTATGGTCTATGCAGTTAGCCTCGCATATTTTTTCGCAGGCGCGGCATTCCCCGCAGCCGGCGCATGACAGACAGCGTCCGGCCTCAGCAATAGCCGCCTTGCGTGATAAACCCTGTTCCACTTCAGCAAAATTTTTATTGCGGTCTTTAAGCGGTATGGTTGATATAGGCTGTCTTTGCAAAACCGGCAGGGTGTTTTCTAATTTGATATCTTCTTTTTTAAGCGCCTTAAGTTTATCGGTATCCCTGTTTTCGGTTAAATCTTCTCCCTTTATATAGCGGTCTATAGAGACTGCGGCAGCCTTTCCCGCCCAAATAGCATCTGTTACCGTAGCAGGACCGGATGTTACATCGCCGCCGGCAAATACGCCCGGAATATTGGTAGCCAAAGTTATCTTATCTGCCTGCAATAGGCCGCGTTTTACTTTAATATCTGAATTTTCATAACTGTCCGCATCGACTGACTGCCCTATAGCCGGCAGGATTGTATCGGCGGCAATTATAAATTCAGAACCGTCAATCGGTATCGGCCGCCTGCGTCCGCTGGCATCAGGCGCGCCTAATTCCATTTTTATACATTCTATATGGGTAAGCTTTCCGGCATCATCTCCTATAAGTTTAGTAGGTGCAGCCAAATATTTTATTATAATTCCCTCTTTTTCAGCTTCTTCAATTTCGGCATCTACCGCCGGCATCTCCTGCTTGGTGCGTCTATATAATATGGTTACGCTTTCCGCGCCCATACGCCAGACAGTCCTTGCCGTATCAATCGCCGTATTACCGCCGCCAATAACAGCCACTTTATCTCCCAGCTTTACCTTATGTCCTAAATTTATCTCCCGCAGGAAATCCAAGGCCGGATATACGCCCTTTAAACTCTCGCCGTCAATGCCTAAACTGCGTCCTTTTTGTGCCCCAATGCCTAAGAAAACAGCTTTATAACCATCTTTAAATAAGCCGTCTATGGTGATATTTTTACCCAGTTTGGTATTGGTTTTAACCTCTACTCCAAGATCAATAATCGCCTGTATCTCTTTATCTAAAATCTCCCTTGGCAGCCTGTAAGCCGGAATCCCCAGCCGCATCATACCGCCTAATACAGGTTGCGCTTCAAACAGGGTTATCCTGTAGCCTTGTTCGGCCAGTGTCTCAGCTGCGGTAAGCCCCGCAGGACCGCCGCCGATTATGGCAATTTTTTCTTCTTTTAATGTTTCCGGTTTGGGTTTGATATACGGCTTTTCCGCATAATCCACTGCCGCCCGTTTAAGCGCAGCTATTGCTAATGGCTCATCCACATCGCTGCGCTTACAATTATCCTCGCAGGGATGCTGGCAGATACGCCCGCAGATAGCCGGAAACGGATTATCCTCGGCAATAACTTGCAGCGCCTCATCAAATCTGTCTTCGGCAATCAGCGAAATATAACCTTGTGTGCGTGAGCCGATAGGACAGGCCGCCCGACAGGGGGCTTTGCCCCGCTTATCTATAGTAGCCACTTTAGGTACTGCCTGCGGAAATGGAATATAGACCGCCTTACGCTGCCCTAATCCTTCATTAAATTCATCGGGTAAGTTAACCGGGCAGACCTTACTGCATTCTCCGCAGCCAGTACAGGCCGCCTCATCCACATAACGGGCTTTACGCCTTAATTTAACTTTAAAATTACCGATATATCCAGATACGCTTTCTACCTCTGTATAGGTATAGAGTTTAACTTTTTCTTTTTGGTGTACCTCCACCATTTTAGGCGCCAATATACAGGCCGAACAATCAAGCGTAGGGAAGACTTTATCCATTTTGGCCATATTACCGCCGATAGAGGGCTCTCGCTCCACTAATATCACCTCGCGGCCGCCGTCCGCAATATCCAAAGCCGCCTGAATACCGGTTATACCGCCGCCGATAATCAAAGCGCGCCTATTCACCTGCGAGCGCGAAGCATATAGTTTTTCATCTTTTGCTACTTTATATATAGCCGTTTTAACTATTTCATAAGCTTTGCTTGTAGCCAGCTGCTTATCTTCATGTATCCAGGAGCAGTGCTCTCTGATGTTAGCCATTTCAAAGGAATAGGGATTTAATCCGGCTTTGGCGACTGTACGCCTGAAGGTATTTTCATGTACTAACGGGGAACAGGATGCGACTACCGCTTGAGTCAGTTTTTTATCTTTAATAACTTTGCGAATCAGCTTTTGACCGGCATCAGAACAGGTGTATTGAATGGTGGCGCTAAAAACCACGTCGGGTAATTCCAGTAATGCTGTGGATACCTTTTCCACATCTACAGTAGCGGCAATATTATTACCGCAATGACAAATAAATACGCCGATTCTCATTTTATTATACCTGTTTTAATTAATAATGGCATTGCATCCACCATATGTTTATCTATTTCCAAGTAATGGGGTTTAAAGCCGAAGGCCAGTCCCAGTATTTGAGTAAAATAGAATATCGGTAAATTAAAATTGGTTTTTCTGCTGTCATTAATCTGTTTCTGCCTTAAGTCCAAATTGACGTGACATAAGGGACAGCCGACTGCAATTCCTTGCGCTCCGCCGGCGGCTGCAAGTTCTAAAATATCGCCGCCTAATTTATGCTGAATTTTTGGGTTGCTTATGGCAAGCGCCGCCCCGCAACACTGCACTTTATAGTCCCAAGGGAGCATATCGGCGCCGACTAAGGTTAATAAATCATCCATAGATGTTGGGTCTTCGGGATTATCAAACTGTACCAGCTTGGGCGGACGCACCAGCAGGCAGCCGTAATAGGCTACGAGTTTAAGCTTGGATAGATCAATCCTGACCCACTTTTTAATCTCATCAGGGGGTAGTTTTGCCAGATATTCAAGCAGGGAGAAAACCTTTATTTGCCCCTCCCATTCCAGCTCAAACTTATCCGCTAATTCTTTTTTATGCTCAGGATTTTCTGTGACCGCGGTTTGGGTGGATTTCAAGCGGTTATAGCAGGCGGGACAGGGAGCTATTATTTCCTTTAAGCCTTGCGTTGCAGCTTTGTACAGGTTGCGCGCGCTCAAACCTTCCGCCAATAAATGCTGGGTATGGTGGGCGGCATGCGCTCCGCAGCATGACCAGTCGCGTATTTATTGTAGTTCTAATCCCAGACGTTTACACACCAAACGGCTCGATTGGTCGTATTCATGAGCGCTGCGCTCCAGCGAACAACCTGGGAAGTATCCCAATTTAGCCATTAAGATTCCTTTACGTGGGAGTTTTTGAAAATGTACTCAATCTCTTTTTTGCCATGTATATTTTTCGGGGTAAAGCTTAGTTTGCCTTTTTGCAATAAGGGTAATAAAAGCTGGGCATCTTGAAAGGGTTGGAAGGTAAGTAAATTAAAACGAGCTAATGTACCCATTTCGTATAATCGCCCGTGGGCTTTAATTGAATGCAGAAATAATTTTTCAAATAATTTTATTTTTGAATGTTGAGCATGGCTTATGCCTTCTTTTATGGCCAGCTCTCGCAGTGCATTCATAACGCTGGTTAAGTCTACGCCTTTGGGACAACGGGCGGTACAGGTGACACAGGACAAGCAAAGCCAGATGGTAGGACAGTACAGTACGCGCTGTTTTAAACCCAATTGCGCCATACGCATGACCCTATGGGGGGGGTATTCCACCGAAGCTGCAATGGGACAGCCGGCTGTACATTTGCCGCATTGATAGCAGTCGTTTAATTTTTGTCCGGCCAGGCGCTCTACCTCTTTGACAAACTTGCCGTCCAGCCGGTTTAGTTTCAGGGTATCGTCCATTTTTATTGATTTTTTTAGGGGGTTAACTTCAGATAATATTGGCTTTCTTAAAGTTAAGATATAATGGTTTGAGTTTTATTCCCGTAGATAGGGTTTTGGGGATTATGCAAAAGCCCCTGTTAAATAAAATGACCAGTCAGGATACTGCTCATAAGGCCGGTTGTTTTGGTCTATAAAGCAACTTTAAATATGGTTGCCTTAAAGCATTTTTTATTATAGCATATAAAATATAAAAGTCAATCGCAACGATGGCGTTTACCAAGACTGTTAACTTCTATAGCATGTCATTCTTAAGGCTAAAGGTTATGTTTTGGGGGCGTTTCACCCAAAAAACACGGTAAGCCTGAAGAATCTCATCGGCTTATGTAAGCTAGACCCTTTGCTTCGAGACGGTGTTTTAATTGCTTATAACCTAGAAATTGTCTTTAATCGGCCATTCCTGCGAAGGCTGGAATCCCTTTTTTTCAACAAGTTATGCGGTTTATTTTCGTGGTAGGGTGACGGTTTTTATGTTTAGGCTTGAGACAAACCGAAACATCAGGTTCATCTTGTTGTTTTTGATATATTTATTGGGTGTGATGGCGGTTGGATTATAAAGGATAATGCGGTTGCTTAACCCGCATATTTAATGAGTTTGAGAAAATGTTGACAGATCAACTTTTAAGATTGTGGTGGCGGTGCAGGGACTCGAACCCCGGACACTGCGGATATGAGCCGCATGCTCTAACCACCTGAGCTACACCGCCGATTTAACCCAAACAATTCTCAGAATTAATCTAATTTTTTTGTGTAGTGTAGCCGCGGGTTTTTAAACCCGCTCTCTCTCGCCGGTCTTCCGGTCTGCATCTACAGTTACGCGCCGTAAGGATTCTCAAATTTGACACCTGTTAAGCTGCCGGATTTGAGAATCCGGCGCCACGAGTAGATCTTCAAAAGCATCGAATTAGCGCAACTAGTCCTCAAATTTTGCTTTAATCAGATCGTTTTGAATCTAATCCAAATCTTAGCGCTAAAATGCACAACTTATTTTTTCTTAAGCCCTTAACAGTTGGCTTGAGACAAACCGAAACATCAAAACATGTCTATGTTCAAACAACTAAACGCATTTTAATTTAAGGCGAGCCTTTTGTCAAGAGGTATACTACAAATAATGTATTAACCAAAAACATGTCAAACAGTTTAGGTGTTTTGAGACTATGTACTGAAACTAATTTTCCCAAAAAAACAGGATATGTTTTGCAAAGGATTCCCGAAATAGGGGAAATGATAGACATTTTACGCGTTCAATCAAAAAGCTTAAAAATACAAATTGTATCTACAGGACGTTGGCCTATTACCTTGTTTTGTAAGCTATTTCAGCAAAGATTAGCCAAATCTCATGAAATATGCGGGTTAATTAAAGGAGTTTGGTTATAAATGAATTATTAGTTTTTTGCTTTGGCGATGAGTACGAAGCTGACGAGGTTCACACAACCTTATTGAAAATGCGTCATGACCATTTGGTAGACTTAGAAGACGCTATAGTGGCCAGGCGGAATCAGAATGGTGATATCAAGTTTCGGGTGATTCATCACTTTTCAACATCCGGTGTTGCCGGTGGAGCGATGGAGAGTATTTTAAAAATTGTAACTGGTTCGCTTTTTCTTACCCCTATTTTTGAACTGGTAGTAGATGAAGGCGGCGAGAATGTAGATTATAGAATACTAAATGAAATCGGTATTAGCAACGACTTTATTCATAATTTGGCCTCAATACTAAGTCCCGGTTATTCCGCTTTATTTGTACTGGCGCTGCATGCTGATCCCAAGAAGATAATAGAGGAATTAAAACCATTTAAAGGCGCTGTACTTACCACAACCTTAATAAAAGATGAGTCGGTTATAAAAGCGGTTTTAGAGCAGTAAAAATAAGTGGGTTATGGCGCGCCATTGACTAGTTAAACCCACAACTGGAGGGATTTGCCTCCAGAGATAATACAGGGAAAGATTTATCTTTTCATATTCTTCTTCCAAGAATTCAAATATGGAAATAAAAACAAAATACAAAACCGGTGATTCATCAAGACAGTTTTTACAATGTTCTATCAGCAACAAGAGATTGTCTCGGCAAAGACCTTCCGTTATTATTTTCTTTTATTCTTTTTGTAGTAGGCATCTAATAGTTCCTGTTTTGTTATTATAGCTTCAAAATCATATCCTTCGGTTAGAATTTTTTCTTTACCTCCCTCTTGTCTATCCACAAGCACAATGACCTTTATAATTTTAAGTCCAAAATCTTTTGCCTTTCTAATTGCTTCCACTGTGGAAGCTCCTGTTGTAACAACATCGTCTACAACAATAACCCTATCATTTTTCGTAATATCACCTTCTATAATTTTTTTTAGCCCATGACCTTTAGGTGTTTTTCTTACGATAAAGGTATTTAGCGGTTGTTTCTTAATCACGCTGGCATAGGATACTGCATTTGCTATAGGGTCTGCCCCAAGAGTGAGTCCCCCGATAGCATTCACATTTAAATCAGAGATTTTATCAAAAATTATATTTCCAATTAGAAATTTTCCTTTAGCATTACACGTGATTTTTTTACAATCTATATAAATATTGCTTTTTCTATGAGAGGCCAACTTAAAAATCGCCTCATCTGCCACTTGCAGTGACTTTGAAGCAATAATATCGATTATTTCTTTTTTTATGTCATTAATGTTCATTTTTAATATAGTCATATGTGGAGTATCGAAAATATATAAAATTAAAAGATAGGAAAAATTCTGGCAGACCTAAAACGCATACAGATTGTATGGTCTTGGTAGTTGTTGAGCTACTGTATATTGTGTAGTTGTTGGCTTGTTTGGAACTTTTACAAAACAATGAAACATTATTTTTTTAATGACAACAAGCATTTTTTTTAAACAATAAACCGGCTGCACAAAAATTTTGTAAGTGTCTCTGCCAAACACGCCGTCTTCAATAAAATGCCTTGTGTCACACACGATACATGCTGAACTGCAGAAACAGTTGAGTGTAAAATATTCTATATGATTCATCTAATATAACTATTGCAGCCCTAACTTGTCAAGAAAAAGTTTTTTTTGGGGGATTAGTTTCGGGAAGGATTCCCGAAACACGGAAACTGAAAGTTATTTATAGGCTACAATCAAATGAAAGGGTTCACTCTTCCCCCTTTTCTTTTGCCAATTCGGACTCCAGTTGTGATAAAGGGGGCAAGACCTTTTCCAAAACAGCTCTTAGAGGAGGAAGTTCTTTTTCTACCACTAACCAGACCTTACTTATATCCACCCCTTCATAATTATGGATAAGCACATTACGCAGAGCCATCATGCCCCGCCAGGGAATCTCAGGGTAGGTTTGGCGATATTCCTTACTAACCTGCCGGGCGGCCTCGCCAATGATCTCCAGATTACGCATAACCGCATCTTGAATCAAAGGATCGGACAGAAATGCTTCCTGTCCTTTTCTCGTGTAGCTTTGAATACGCTCAATGCGTTCCAAGATATGCGCCAGATAAACACGGGGGTCTTTCATAATGGTACCGCCTCCTTTAGTATCCGGCGTCGAAGCAGCCAATATATGGAATCTCTTGTTAATACATCCACCTTTCGTCCCAGCAATTCTTGCAAATCCATCAATAATTCACCCAAGTCAAACAAGCTTCGTCCGGGTTCCATATCTACCAAAAAATCTACATCACTGTCCTTTGTCTGCTCGCCCCGGGCAAAAGAGCCAAATATCCGTACATTATGCGCGCCGTGCTGTTTGGCTATACGCAATATTTCTTCTTTTTTTTCCTCTATGAGTTTTGCCATGGGCATACCTTATGCTCCTGATTTTAATTTTGGTTTCCTACCCCAGCGCTGCATCTATCGCTTCGGCTGCGCTTTTTACTCCGATAATATCAAGCTTTAATTTTAGAGAAAGTTTATCCAAATTACACTGCGGAATCATACATTGCGAAAATCCAAGTTGAGAGGCTTCTTTTATACGCGCTTCAATCTGGGTTGCTCCGCGGATTTCACCGCCTAAGCCCACTTCACCCATTACCACTAAATCAGGATTTATAGGCTTACGCCGAAAGCCGGAAATAAGCGCAAGTAAAATCCCCAAATCCGCCGCCGGCTCATAAATCCTTAAACCACCCGCGACATTAACGTATATTTCCTGATCCTGTATGTGAACACCTAAGCGATTTTCAATTACCGCCATTAACAGCAGCAGGCGGTTTATGTCTATTCCCGTAGCATTGCGGCGCGGAATGCCGCCGGTAGAATATGAAACCAGCGCCTGTAATTCTACTAAAATCGGCCTGGTACCCTCCACTGAAGCCAGCACCACCGAGCCGGATATACCGCTTGAGCGCTGCGATAAAAATAATTCAGACGGATTGGTGATCTCTTCTAAACCGGCTTCCTTCATTTCAAAAACCCCGATTTCACTGGTTGGACCGAAACGATTTTTCGCCGCTCTTAAGATTCGATAGCTATGATAGCGCTCTCCCTCCAGATAAAGCACTGTATCCACCAAATGTTCCATAGTACGCGGGCCGGCAATTGCTCCCTCTTTGGTGACATGGCCTATAATAAAAGTGGAAATAGTGTTGGTTTTGGATAGCTGCATGAGTTCTGCGGTAACTTGACGCACCTGCGCTATGCTTCCCGGAACGGAACCAAGCTGCTGGGTATAAGTCGTTTGTATGGAATCTATGACTAGCGTTTTAGGTTTAAGCGAGGATATATGCTGTTTTATTACCTCTAATGAATTTTCATTTACTACATAAAGATTGTCCGCAGAAAGCCTGAGACGGCTTGCGCGAAGCTTTATCTGCGTGGAGGATTCTTCTCCTGATACATATAACAGCGGTCCATGATGAGATGCTATAGAGCCTGATGCCTGTAATAAGAGCGTGGATTTTCCTATACCCGGATCGCCGCCGACCAAAGTTAAAGAACCCGGTACAATCCCGCCGCCTAATACGCGGTCAAATTCGCCGATTTGAGTTGAAATGCGCTTTTGCGAAGCAGATGATATATCCGAAAGTAATTGTGGAACGATGGATACGCTAAGCCCGATACCGCTTTTATCCGGCTTTATGATCTCTTCAACTAATGTATTCCATTCTCCGCAGGCAGGACAGCGCCCCAGCCACTTGCCGGTTTGATAACCGCAGGCCTGGCATACATGTATAGTCTTGTTTTTAGCCATGTAGCTGTATGGTATTGTAGGGTATGTTGTTAGTATGTTTCATGCCGAAACTAATTGCTTACTGCGAGTCTCATGTCAACTTTTTACTTGTCATTCTGAACGAAGCAAAGCGCAGTGAAGAATCTTACTCGCATACGGGAGGGGAGATTCTTCGGCCTTCGGCCTCAGAATGACAAGTACCTATATTTCGGCGTGTTCCCACATCGAAACATCAGGGTTTTGCATCCATATATTATCTGGTTTCGGGGTGAGACACCCCGAAACATAAACCTATCGATAAAAAGGGTGGGGGTAGCGACCAGCGGGAGCGTAGGGGCAAAGCCCCTGGATTGGCCGGGCGCCTACGCCCCTAAAATAATTTACCGTCTTTTTCGACTAAATTATTCCAATCATTTTCTACCCGCCCAACTAGTTCATTTAAAACGTATTCATTAGCCGGTTTAAATAAATGAGCAAACCTGCCCTGCTGCTTCAACCAGCCGGTCAGCGGTTTTTTCTTCTGGCCATACTTGGTTTTGGCAGCTTCATCGCCGGCGTCCGCCTTTTTCTTTAAATCAGCCAGTTGTTTGGTCTCTCCGTTTAATTTAAGTATTCCGTTTTCAATTTCATATAACGGCCAGAAACAAGTAGATACGGAATCACGCGCAAGCTCAATACCTATGTCTATTTTGCAACGCCAGCCGCGATGACAAGGCGCCATTACATTTAAAAACGCCGGACCGCCGCAATTAAGCGCCTTTCTGGTTTTCTGCATAAGGTCGCGCCAGTTATTGGGCGAGGCCTGAGCCAGATATGGTATATTATGAGCGGCTACAATTTTAGTTAAGTCCTTGCGGAACTGCTGCTTACCGGGGATAACCTTGCCCGCCGGAGTAGTGGTGGTATGAGCGCCGCGAGGGGTGGAAGACGAACGCTGTATACCCGTATTCATATAAGCGCCGTTATCATAGCATACGTATAAAAAGCGATGCCCGCGCTCCAAGGCGCCTGACAGGGCTTGCAGACCGATATCATAAGTACCGCCGTCTCCGCCGAGAGCGATAAAGTCAATGCGTTTATCTGCTGGAATTTTACCCTGCTGTTTTAGGGAATCATACATGGCCTCAATACCGGCCGCCGTAGCCGCCGAATTCTCAAATGCGCTGTGCATCCAAGGTATACGCCATGAGCTATAGGGATATATACTGGTGGATACCTCTAGGCAGCCGGTGGCATTAGTTGCTACTACCGGATGCTCGGCAGCCAGCAGAATCTGGCGTACAGCAGTGGGAGCGATACAGCCGGCGCACATTCTGTGTCCTCCGGCCAGCAAATCCCGCTTATTGGATAACTCCTTTAATTTTAATGGAATACTTGCTTGTGCTGGCATAATGTCTCCTTTATCTCAAAAATATAATAATAAACTGGTTACGAAAACTCTTTATTTATAATCTCCTCGGTTATTTTTACGAATTTTTTTCCCCGATTCAAAGCATCCAGACATTCCGCCTGAGTAAACTCTGTTTCACCTTCATAGTCAGCATTTTCCCTTAGTTCCTTTAAATAAGACAGGGACTTACTATAAACCCTTTCTATTATTCCAGGTTTGATATAATGCAGGCCAAACATCTTGATTACCCCTGAATGCTTTATTGGAGCGACGTTTTTTATAAAAAGCACCGCACGGGCGGCATGATACATAGCATAGTAAACTCTGGATATGGAGTCGGCATAGTACCCTTTCTCATATAAAGCTTGGGCTACTTCCAACTTTTCTCTGGCCAGCTTTAATCTTTTTTGTATTTCCTGCTTTAATTCTTCTGCCATAGTATCTTCCCATCTTTTTCCACATTCTTTATAAAGATAGAATTACGTTGTTTTAGACGCTCAAATTCTTTAAGTTCAAATATTCTAGGCGATATATAGGTATCATAATCAATAGAAAAATCTAAGGCCGTACCGCATATTTCAGAATTTTTTTCAAAATCTTTTCCCTCAGTTAACACAAGTATATCAATATCAGAATCATTTGTATCATCTCCGCGTGCTTTGGAGCCAAATAATTCCAGCAAGATGATATATTCAGGCAGTTTTTTTATAATCTCAGCCTTAAATTTGGCAAGAGCTGTTTTTTCTTTTGGTTTTAGCATTGTTATTCATTTACAATTAATCTATCTCGTAAACCTTAAGCTTGACATGATTCTTGTTTTTTTCTAACGCTAATATTTTATTATACTTTTCAAAGATTATATTTATTATGCGAAAAATATTTGTGTGTTTGCTAAGTTCTGGTATTAAAGATTGCTTAATTAGTTTTTCAGGACCAGGAGAGCCTTCGTCAGTAACAATCTCATTTTGCAAAGGTACATTTGAATATATTAACAAATCGTAGTAACTGCATTTTATATAATGCCCTTTATTTATAGTATTAATTTTGTCATTAATCACTGATAATATCTTCCTAACCCATAATTGTTCAGGTTCTTCTCCAACAAAACCTTTGCCAGTTAATTCTTATCCAGAAGGCACTAAGTGACTCTCATTTGCGCTAGTTTCCATAGCATAAGCTTCTTTTGGTTGTTTTCTCCACTTTGCAAGTGTTTGTTTGAGGTTTTCGGTTGTAGCTTCTGTGTGTTCCAAACCTATTGTCGTTTTGTCACTTAGTTCAATAATAAAATCTGGACATTCCTTTTTAGCAATGCAAAATGGAAAATCAAGCAGATTATTTTTTAAACCAGCGTTTAAATATTTCGTTAAAGCATATAACTCTCTGCAACATGATCTTTGCGCTCCTGCTGGCTTGGGAATATAATTTTTAAGCGAACACAACCATCTTTCAACGATTTCTTTGTTTTCAAAAGAGATTTTCTTTCTGCTATTTAACCAAGAAGATATTTCCATAACAGAAACCTTGTTTTTTACGTACTTCAGGAATTTTATCTTAGGTTACTACCTATCTTAACCACAAAAACTCTATTTTTCCCTCATAAGATACTGGGTCAAATTCCTTGTGATCTGTAGTAACCACTGCTGCCTTCTTTATTTCGGCTAAAGCGAGCACAAAAGCATCAGCTAATGAAATTTTGTAGGCAGCCTTGTACTTACCAACTGCTTTTATAAAATCAAGGGAGATATCTTCTATATATTCAATGGGTAATAACAAAAGCTTTTGCAATATTTCCTCTGCATGTCTTTTACCGTCCTTTTTGTAAAAACCATAGTAGGTTTCGCAGAGGTTAATCATGTGCATGTAATGTTGGCAATGATTATTTTCCAACAGAGTTTTAAGTTTTTCCCCACCTTTTTCTGCATTCAAAAATGCAATAATACTACAAGCATCCAAAATGAAGCTTTTATTCACCATGATTCTCCAAGGCAATTTCTCCATTTTTCATTTTAGCGAATATTTCTGAAGTAAGCTTAGAACCCTTGGTAAAACCATATGTCTCTTCAATTATCTGTTTTGCTGTTGCTTTATTTCTGATATGCTTATATTTAATAAATTCTATGAACTCATAGACTTGACTTTTTTGGTTATCGGAGAGACTTTTCAGTTCTGAAATAATTTTATGTGAGTCTATAGATTGCATAATTTTTATTCCCTTACGGTAATATACTGTAGCTCGTTTTCGGGTGCGCCGTCTTTGAGACAAATTCTTAGTCTTTTAACCAATTTTTAATTTGCAAATCATCTATTCTGGAGAAATGTTTTTCATTGTTGGTAACTAAAATAGCCTGATAGCTTTTTACAATACTGGCAATTAAGATATCGGCGTCATTGATTAATTGCCCCCTTTTTTTTTAAAAAGCAGCATAAATATCTCCGCCGATTTTACTTGAGTAATAAGAAGCTTCAAGTATAACAGTATAATCAAGCAAAGCATTTAAAAAGCTTTCTTCCTCTAATTTTCCACTAATAAATATACCTTTGAAAAATTCATAAAAAGAAAACCAAGTGATACCTATATTATCGTGTTCGGAAAGGGATTCTATCTTGTTTTTTACTACATTATTTCCCCGGAAATACTCAATTAAAATATCAGTATCCAGACAGTATATCAAAGCCTGACCTCTTTTCTGCCGAAATTCTTTCTTTATTTTATGATATTCCGATAAAGATTGATTTCTTTTGCATTTTTGTTATGCCAGATACCAAAAAGTGTTAAAAAATTTTCCTAATCAAATCGCTTTTTTTCTATAATTAGCTTCACTTTTTCCCCTGTTTTAAGACATAGGTTGTTTATAATCTTTTGGGGAACGGAAAAGCGCCCGTCTTTTAGGAATTCAGCAGTAAAGCAGATTGTCTTATCCATATTTACTCCCTTACGGTAATATACTGTACCTCATCTTCCGGTGCGCCGTTTTGTACAATATCTTGTAGGTCATCGAAGATACCGTGTACATCGGCTATACCAAAATCACGCCCGCCTAAGCCGTATATATAATCCACTACCGGCGGGGCGTCATTTTTACCGAATAAAGCAGAGCGTACCTCGGAAAAAAGCGGTCCGCCGTATGCCCCGAAGGAGTCGGAGCGATCCAATACGGCAACAGCTTTGGCGCCTCCAATAGCAGCGGCTATTTCATGAGCCGGAAACGGACGGAAGGTGCGTAATTTCAATAAACCGGCAGCAATGCCCTTTGCTCTTAATTCATCCACTACCGAACGAACCGTGCCGGTAGAAGAACCTAAGCCCACTATCACCAATTCGGCATCATCTAACATATAACCTTCAAAAAAACCATAACTCCTGCCGAAGGTCTCACCGAATTCTTTACCAATCTCCAAAATAACCGGTCCCGCAAGTTTCATGGCTTCAGCCTGCTGGCGTTTATGTTCAATATAATAATCCTGTAAGTCAATAGGACCATAGGTTACAGGATTGTTTATATCCAACAGCGGATAATTGGCTTTAAACGGACCTATAAAATTGCGTACCGGCATATCGTCTAACATTTCCATACGCTCTATAGAATGGCTGATGATAAAGCCGTCCATACACACCATAACCGGCAGGCGCACATCCCGATGCTCTGCAATACGCACCGCCTGAATAAGATTGTCATAGGCTTCCTGCGCATTTTCCGAATAAAGCTGAATCCAGCCGGCATCACGCGCCCCCATAGCATCGCTGTGATCGCAGTGTATATTAATCGGCGCAGACAGCGCGCGGTTTACGGTAGTCATGATAATCGGCAGTCTGTTGCCGGAAGCAATATATAACCTTTCCCACATCAGCGCCAGTCAATTAGCAGAAGTTGCGGTCATTACACGTCCGCCTGCGGCAGCCGCGCCGATACATGCGCTCATTGCGCTATGCTCGCTTTCTACTGCCACTAATTCCGTATTTACCTCGCCGTCGGCCACAAAGCTGGCAAACTGCTGCATTATCTCAGTGGAAGGGGTGATAGGATAGGCGGCGCATACATCGGGATTAATCTGACGCATGGCATTAGCTGCTGCAATATTACCGGTCATAGCTACCACTTTAGCCATAGTTTTTCTCCTTATTGGGTCAAGTATATTAATTTTTTAACACATTTTATTGGCTGAAAAGATATTTTTCCTTTTCCTGCTCATTTTGTTTTAATTTTTCCTGCTCTTCTTTTTTTTCTTTAATAATCTTTTCCAAATAGATTCTCTGCCCTATAGCCCTGCCTTTTTTATACCACATAGGCCTGCCTGTTTTATCTCTTAATTTTATGGCTTTATTTGTTTTTTTAATCTTTCTGGCCAGTATAATCTTGAGCAAATCATTAGGGGTTTCTTCATCAAACATATCCTCAGAATCCATACCATCAGGCGCCATCTCCTGCATCTCTTTCATATAAACTGCGCCGGTTACTTCTATCTTTACACCCGGTAAAAATTTATATCCCATCATAGATAAATACCAATCAGGTCCCAACGCTACTAAATATTCCCGCCCGTCATCAGCCCTGACCTGAATAGTTGTGCTGGGAATTTGCGTATTGCGCATTAGCCCTACTTTTTGTACAATCTCTCCGGTAAAGGTAATTTCCTTTTTTGGGTCATATTCGGTAAACAGGGATTCCGGTGGATTATAACCCGGGGTAAAGGGTTTTTTCTTACAGGCAGGAAGTCCAAAAACACTTATACCCGCCAAGATAAGAAAACTTCCTAGAACTACTCTTGTTTTCATCTACCTTACCTTACCTTCACCTTACTTTTTTACTCACTAAAATCCTTAACTCAACAGCATTGCCGAATCACGGGCTTACGATAAGCCGTAAACCCCTGCTTAAGCCGACACTGACGGTCGACCTAAAGGTGGCATCTACAGTAATCCGCACCGCCTGCGCTAAGTTCATGCTGTACTTACCGTATATATAAAGATGTCCACAATGGTTTGCCCGTAGGGTCTCTTAGGATTATAGCGCTATTTTTTCTGTAAATCCGTTCTGCGATAATGTAAGCGTCAAACTCATCTACATCGCCAATAATTACCACTTCCTGCCCCGCTTTAAAGCTGGCATGGCGCGTCATAATAAAAAGATCAGGACCCAATTCCACTTCATATTCTTTTTTATCTTCGCTTATTATCTTCAGCATCAACATACCGGGAAAATTTCTTGTTCCAATAGCCGCTCCGCCGTTTTTTCCTATTTTGATAACAATACCCTTAACCTTACGAACTCTGGTCGGATTATACTTTTTGACGTTATATAGCGGGGAATACCTTTGTATGTTTTGTCTGCGAAAATCTTCAATAGACTGAGAGCAGGCGCACAAAATAAAAATTGTACATATTGTTACAGCCGGTATAATCCAGCGAGTTATTTTTTTATGTGGTACATCATTGCCATAAAAAGGAAAAAATCTGGCGCCTATACCATATTTAAAACAACAGCTCGCAGGTAGATTGTTCTTGCAAAAACAACAAAAAAAAACAAGTTAACCAACTGTTAACTCACAATTAATAACGGTTGAAAATATCATTTTATTTAGGTTGGTATACGCTTTGCACAAGATGTGAATATTAAGTTTACTTGTTTAGGATTATCTAAAAAAGCCTTAGATTAATTATTTTTATTATAAGGAAACGTCTTATGAAAAGTCAAAATCCTCTGGGCGCATGGTGCAGGAGATGCGGTAATGCTGTTTTTTTTACAGCGTTTATTTGGAGCCTGCATATTATTAATACCTTACTCATTCAGCCGCTGCTTAATTTATGGGTTAGTCTTCCTTCTGTGTCCTCAATTGTTTTGCTAAACCCTGGTTTGCTTTTATATAAAATTTTATAGTATGATTAAATATAAAGCCTTTTTCCCTGCCTGATTACCTGTCCGATAAGTGTATCTTCTATTTGGGCGAATTCATCTTTTGTATAGCATAATGGCTCCAGCGCCCGTTGCCCTGACCACATTTTAAGTACCAGCTCCATGCGTTCATCCAGTTTTACTCCGGTAAAATCATCCGATACCACACAAATATCATAATCGCTACAGGTTATATGTTCACCCCTGGCGCGGGAGCCAAATAATATCAGCTCGTTTAAATTGATAACCTGTTGCAGCTTAGACACTAAGCTGTCTATCCATTCCGTTTGGACAGCCGGGACTCCGCAAAGCTCATCACTTTCTGCGCACATTGTTCAATTCCCTCCAACATAGATACATCATAATAATCCCGCGGGCTGCCGCCCAATCCATTGGGATACCGCGCTAAGATATAATGCGGGTCTAACCTGCGGGCGGCAGAGATCACATCTTCGGGAATTTCGATTTGCATTGCCTTTATTTTGTGACATAAGGCAACGCAACTGTGAGTAAAGGCAGGTCTGCTGTTATCTATACATACAGCCTTTAATATTTTTTCTCCCGCCTGCTGCAAGTGAAAAGCAGCCAAGGCGTAATTCTCTTTTTCCTTCAATACTACATATGCAGCCCAGTCATCCTTACTTGCCTGAATCCACCATATTTTTTCGTCTACGCTCATAGTTTTAAATAGCCTTTTGTTAACTTATATTATGTAAAATAGTTTTTGGATACCCAAAAGGCTCCAAGACTAAATACTAAAATCCTTTTGACAAATGAAATCTAAAATCCAAATGTCAAAACAATCGATGTTTCGGTTTGTCTCAAGCCGACAACATTAGGTTATTTATATTTGTCATTCTGAAGCGAAGAATCTTTCAACCTACGCAAGCAGACCCTTCGCTTCACTCAGGGTGACAGTAAATAAATTATTAAAACATGTTACGTAAAATTTGCTTGTTAGTGCAAGTTGACCGATTAATCTTTCGCTTCTTCTGCTTCTTCTGTCATGGTAATCGCCCTGACTTTTTTGGGACACTCATAGGCGCATACTCCGCAACCCTTGCAGTGGTCTAGATCAAAACCAACAAATTTACCGTCTGTTACAATAACAGACGAATCAGGACAATAAATCCAGCATGCCAGACAGTTTATACATTTTTGCGGATTGTGTACCGGTCTATATGTGCGCCAGCCGCCAGTTTTATACGTATGCGAACTACCGGCTTCCAGGATCAGCCCTCCGGTGGGCAGATCGCGCCAGCCTTTTTTTTGTACGCTCATTCTCCGGCTACCTCCTCATATGCTCTTTTTACGGCATTAAGATTGGCCGTAACTATTTGTTCAGTGAATTTTTTGCTGAAGTTTTTTTCCAGATCAGCCAGCAGATCATCAATATTAATAAGACCGGATACTTTAGCCAATGCCCCCAAAAGCGGCGTATTGGGTATGGGACGTTTTATGGTTTCCAAGGCTATTTTAGTGGCGTTTACTGTGTAGAGCTTTTGTTTATCCAATCCCAATTTTTCTTTTACCTGTCCGGCGTTTTCGTTTGTATTAATAACAAACAAGGTATTGTTACCTGTGCCGTCTGTCACATCTACCGTACCGATCATTGTGGGATCTACTACTACCACTACATCAGGATTGGTTACCTGACAGTGAATAGATATGGGCGTGTCGCTTAAGCGGTTATAAGCCCTTAAAGGGGCGCCCATACGTTCAGGGCCGTATTCGGGGAATGCCTGGACATATTTTCCGCTGGATAACGCCGTTTCAGCCAGCACTTTAGCCGCAGTAACCGCCCCTTGCCCCCCTCTGCCGTGCCAGCGCACCTCTGTAAATTGTTTTTCCATATGCTTCTCCTTGAAATAACCCGACTGATTCGGGAGTTAAGCTGTTGCTTAAGAGTATATTGCTTATCCTAAAGATAATGGATAGATTTTTGATGTTTCGGTTTCTCTTGCGCTGAAACCGCTAAGGGCGCTTTTAACTGTTTCGGCTTGAGGACAAACCGAAGCATCGGCTCAAAACGATTTCGCAGCAACGGGTTTTTAAACCCGTCTTCTTGAGGGCTGTCATGGCTGACCTTTTAAGTCAGCGGCTTCAAAATATAACATTTAGGCTAGAACTCCAGCCGGCCTTCCATGGCTTTAGTTATGGTAACCTCATCGGCATATTCCAGGTCCCCGCCCATGGGCAGACCGCGGGCGATACGGGTTACTTTTATGCCGGTGGGCTTTACCAGTTTGGAAATATACATAGCCGTAGTTTCACCCTCTATATTGGGGCTGGTGGCGATAATCAGCTCGGATATCCCGCCGGCCTCTATGCGCTGCATCAGCTCTTTTATGCGGATTTGTTCAGGACCGATATTATCCAAGGGAGAGATATTGCCCATTAACACGTGATAATGTCCGTGATGGGCTTTGGTCTTTTCAATGGCCAGTAACCCTTTAGGGTCTTCTACTACGCATATGACAGCGGGGTCTCTTTTCGGATTTGCACAAATTGAGCAGGGATTTTGTTCTGTAATATTACCGCAGATTGAGCAGTATAATATCTTATCCTTAATATCGACGATAGCCTTAGCCAAGCGTTGCGCTTGGGGTTTTGAAATCTGTAAAACATATAAAGCCATACGCTGAGCGCTTTTTTGTCCGATACCGGGCATTTTTTGGAATTCTTTGATTAGACGGCTTAGTGAGTCTGTATAGAGCATTTTTACTTTGCTCCAATGCAGTTAATTTGTTGTTTTTTTTTAATAGAAATAACTTTTTTACATTTGTAGATGCGGGTGTTTAAACCCCAATACTGTTGACTTAAGCTTAAAAGTCTTTTATTAGCTGTCATTCTGAGGCCGTAGGCCGAAGAATCTGCTCGCATACGAGGACAGATTCTTCACTCCACTTCGTTTCGTTCAGAATGACAGCTACCTTAAGTCAACAGCATTGTGTTTAAATCCGCCCTACGACCGGTTTTGCGGTCGGCGGCTACAAGGGATAGTCCGCGTTAGCTGGCCTTATTCAACGTTTTGGATTTGTTCCCGGATTTTTTCCAACTGACATCTTATTTCCACAACTTGTTGTGAAATATTTACATCAGAGATTTTAGAGCCAATTGTATTGGTTTCCCTGTTCATCTCTTGTACTAAGAAATCAATTTTCTTACCCATAGCTCCATTGGAATCCAAGAAAGACTTCATTTGACTTATATGGCTTTTTAGACGCAGTATTTCTTCGGCAATATCGGATTTATCGGCATAGATAACCACTTCTTGAGCCAGACGAGCCTCTTCTACATCTACTTCAGGCGCAAGTTTGTTGGTTCTTTGCATTAGGCGTTATTTGTAGCGGGTAACCAGCTGGGGAGATACTTTTTCTATTTGGGCGATAATCTCTGTTAATTCTTTTAGGATACCCTGTATCTCTTCACATATCGTCCGGCCTTCCTGATTCCTCATACTGGATAAAGAATCCAAGGCGTTATTTAGGGCAGCTTGCAATTGTGAAGAAATATCGACAAAGGTTCTGTCTTCTTCTAAATTAAGAAACATTTGAGAATTTCTTAAGAAAATTTCTATATCTATTTCTCCGATTAAGCCCAATTGTTGCTTTAGATTGCTTAATTCCTTTAGATATTCATCAGCCAATAAATAGTCAATTTTGAATTTTTTCCTGTTTTGCGCCGGCCATTCGACTTTAATCCAAACATCAAAATGCCCTCTAAAAAAACGTTTTTGTATAATTTTTCTGATTTTATGTTCTAAATACATTAGTTCTTTAGGCATACGAATACTTATATCACAATAGCGGTGATTAATAGATTTAGTTTCTATTTCAATGCCTAAGCCTTCATCAGCATAGCTTCCATGACCGTAACCGGTCATACTTTTTATCATTTTCTTATTATTCCTTAGTAAGTCAATAAAATTAAACAAAGAGAGCTTTAGTTTAGATTAAGCTATAATTATATATTAAGCGATAGCGCTAAGTCAAATATTATCTTAATCCAAGTTGCTGCGATAGGTTCATTTTTGGGAAAATTTGGTTTTACATACCTGTCATTCTGAACGAAACGAAGTGGAGTGAAGAATCTGCTTGCGTATGCGAGGGTAAAATTAGTACATTGTTCCGTTATTTTATAGAACTAAAACTTGATTACTATACCTGTACCATTTATCGTTCTTGATTTTACCGGCTAATATGGATATTATTTATAAGGCAGTCCCCGCCGATAGGGGACGGTTTTTCTTGAAAACGCTTACATATAAGTAAGTTGCACAGAACATGCCTATGTTCAAAAAGGAGAATATATTATGGGTAAACGATTTGGCGTTTGGAAGTTTTTTTTAGCTGTTATTTTGTTAATGTGCGTTCTTTTATCTTTCCGGCAAGCACATGCACAAGAGACCAAAAAAGGCAAAATCACCTATCTCTACGGCGATCGCGAAACGTTAAAAGAAGGCTGCCAGCGCGCTTGGGGGCTGGTTACTTTAATTGAATTCGACGGTATGCGTATTTTATTTGATACTGGCGGAGAACGTAAAATTTTAAAAAATAATATGCAGAAAATCGGTATTGACCCTAAAAGCATTGATTTGATAGTTATATCTCATCACCATTGGGAGATGCTGGACGGGTTGCCATATTTACTTGAAAACAAACCTAAATTGCCTATTTACGCCACCAATATAGTAATAAATAGCGTAGGAGATACCGATTTATTCAGAAAGAATAAATGGTATAAAAATTTTAAGTCTATTGAACATTTTGCAAAAATAACCCCCAATATTACTCTGATGAAACTAAAAAGCCGCCCCAGACACGGAGGCCCGTTCGGTATAGAAGAAATACATATTGTGCTTAAAACCAAAGAGGGCTTAGTGATTTTACAAGGCTGCGGTCATCCTGAGATCGTAAATATTATGAAAAAAAGCATTGAGCAGACTAAAGATAAAAAAGTCTTCCTAATTTCCGGCGGCACCAGAATGCTGGATCAGGGAACTGTAGTAAAAATGTCTGACGGCAGTACCTTTGGCGTACCCCAGCCGCATCCTTATTCCAATGAAGATATAAACGCAATTGCCGATGAGCTGTTAAAAAACGGCGTACAGCATATAGCGCCTACTCATTGTACCGGCGATCGCGCTGAAGGAATTTTTGCCAAAAAATTCGGGGATAAATATATAAAGGGTAAATTGGGGCTGGAGATAGCGCTGCCTGAGCCGCTTAATCCTTCTGCACAATAATTTAATGGCCAAGCCGCTTATTCAATATACTAAAGACCTTTTGGCATACGAAACAGGCGCTGTCTATAAACCCCATGGGGGCAAAATCAAGATAGCGCTGGCTTATCCCAATACTTATCATGTAGGTATGTCTAATTTGGGATTTCAGCTTATATATCATCTGCTTAATCAGCGTTCTGATACAGTATGCGAGCGGGTTTTCCTGCCCCCGCCCGCTTACTGTCGGTCTAATATTCCCTTGTTCAGTTTAGAATCTCAAATACCGGTAAAAAATTTTGACCTGCTGGCTTTTTCAGTTTCTTTTGAGGGGGATTATCCCAATATACTTAATTTACTCAAACTGGCGCATATAGAACCTGCTGCCGCAAAGCGTTCGGAATACGACCCGCTGGTAATTATGGGCGGGGTATGCGCCTATATGAACCCTGAAGTATTAGCGCCTGTTATGGACGGTTTTATTTTGGGCGAGGGCGAGGAGGTTATAGACCGCTTTATAGATTGCCTAAAAGAGATACCGCCAAGAGAGGACAGAAAAAAGATATTAAAACATCTTTCAGTCAGTGTCAGCAGTTTTTACGCTCCCAGCCTATATAATGTAGAATATAATTCTACAGGCTGTATTAAGGAGATAAAACCGCTTACTGATAATCTGCCTCAGCTTCAGATAAGTTATATAAAAAACCTGAATGAGCGGCCTGTTCATTCATATATACTCACCCCGAATACAGAGTTTAAGAATATATTTTTGGTGGAATTATCCCGCGGCTGCGCTCATCGCTGCCGTTTTTGTATGGTGGGACGCAGCTTTGCCGGTTATCGCTATCGCAGCTTGGATGCGGTATTAGAGTATATTAAAATCGGATTAGGGCTGAATAAAAAAATCGGCTTAGTAGGCGCCGCTGTTACCGATTATCCCTATTTGAACGAAGTATGCCGTTTTATTACAGATAAGGGCGCAGGCTTTACTGTTGCTTCGCTTCGGGCGGATAAATTATCGTCTGCATTACTTTGTGCGCTTTCTGCAAGCGGGCATAAAACAATATCCATAGCGCCGGAAGCGGGTTCTAAGCGCTTGCGCAGGCTGATTAACAAGGGGTTAACTGAAGATGATATATTAAATGCGGTTGATAATATTAAGGCGCATAATATACCGAATATTAAATTATACTTTATGTGGGGGCTGCCGGATGAGACTACAAAAGATATCAGCGCTATAATTGCCTTGGCAGGCAAAATAAGACAGTTGATGAATGAATATGATAACTCTGGTCTGCTTACCGTAAGTCTGTCTCCCTTTGTACCCAAACCGCAGACGCCCTTTGAGCGATATGGATTTGAATCTCAAAAGAGTCTAAAACATAAGCTTGCTTATTTGCTTGAAGGATTAAAAAAGGTAAAGGGAATACGTATATTGCATGATTCTATTAGATTGTCATTTTATCAGGCGCTATTCTCCAAAGGCGACCGCAGAGTAGGCGAGGCGCTATTAACCGCATATAAACAAAATATGGATTGGAAGGTTTCTTTAGCTAAGATGAACCCTCCGGCTGATTTTTTTGTCTACCGCAGGCGCAATAGCGATGAAAAACTGCCGTGGGATCATCTTCTTAAACCCTAAAATCCAATAAATTATTTGTATAGCAGGGACTTGTTCTGATATTGTTTGCTATCTTATGCTATAATTGCTAAAATAATTTAAAAATTTTTCTAAAACTATTAAGACGATGTTACGCAAAGAACTTATTGCAAGCTGGTTCCTGTAGCTGCCGACCTTTAGGTCGGCTATCAATGCTGTTGACTTAAGGTAGCGGTCATTCTGAATGAAGCAAAGCGAAATGAAGAATCTTCCCGCATAGCAAGCAGATTCTTCGGCTTTCAGCCTCAGAATGACAGGCTAAGAAAAGCTTTTCATTATAGTATAAGTACTTAAGTTAACAACATTGTATTTCACCCCGAAAGTTTGTTAATAACAATCTGTTATATTGTTTCGGGATGAGACATCCCGAAACACTGGGTTATCTATAGTTGTCATTCTAAGGCGGTAGGCCGAAGAATCTGTAAGTATACGCTGGTAGATTCTTCACTGCGCTCCTCTTCGTTCAGAATGACAAACATAAAACCTATTATAGAAACATAAAAGAACTTTTTTAGACTTTTTACGATACCATCAACTCTAGTAGCCATTTAATAATTTTAAGGAGTTTGTTTCGTGCATTACAGTAGAATGCTTTTACCTACATTAAAAGAAACTCCCGCTGAGGCGGAATTAATAAGCCATAAGCTGATGTTGCGCGCCGGTATGATCAGGAAACTGGCAGCTGGTATATATTCATATCTGCCTATTGGTTATCGTGTAATACGCAAGATTGAAAATATTATAAGACAGGAAATGAACAGCGCAGGAGCGCAAGAGCTGCTTTTACCCGTCTTAAATCCCGCTGAACTATGGCGGGAGAGCGGTCGCTGGGAGCTGTACGGGGCGGAGCTTATGCGTTTAAAAGACCGTCATGGGCGTGATTTTTGTTTGGGGCCTACTCACGAGGAGGTTATTACCGATCTTGTGCGCCGCGAGGTGCGCTCATATCGCGACTTACCGCTTAATTTGTATCAGATACAAACCAAACTGCGCGATGAGATTCGCCCGCGTTTTGGGATTATGCGGGCGCGTGAATTTATTATGAAGGATGCCTATAGCTTTGATTGCAATGATCATGATGCGCAAATAAGTTATCAGCAAATGTATGAGGCATATAATCGTATATTTGAACGCTGCGGCCTGACCTTTAGAGTGGTTGAGGCTGACAGCGGCTCTATTGGCGGGAGTTTTTCGCATGAATTTATGATCCTTGCCGACAGCGGCGAAGAGCGTATTGCATATTGTCCCAATGCTGATTACTCGGCTAATGTAGAGCGTGCTTTGGCTGTATTGCCGGATAGCCTAAACAGCGGCGAGGCGCCGTCTGTATTAGCGCCGCTGGAAGCGGTTGATACTCCCAATATAAAAACAGTAGATGAATTATGCGCCTTTTTATCCTGTGCGCCGGAAAATTTGGTTAAAACATTAATACTAAAGGCGGATGATCAGATTATACTGGCGCTTGTACGGGGAGATCATGAGCTTAATTTAATCAAGCTGAAAAACTTACTTAGCGCTGACCAATTAGAGCTGGCCGATGCCGATACTGTTATGCAAATAACTAATGCGCCGGTTGGATTTGCAGGGCCTGTTGGTATGAATAAATATAGAATTATTGCCGATAATGCCGTTAAAAATATGATAAATTTCATTACCGGCGCTAATAAGACGGATACTCACTATATAAATGTTAATTGGGGACGCGATGCGGTTTGTGAATATGCTGATATAAGAGTGGCGCAGGCGGGTGATCTGTGCCCTAAATGTGCCGCTGCACTTAATTTTTGTAAGGGAATTGAAGTCGGCCATATTTTCAAATTGGGCGCTAAATATAGCAAGGCGCTGGGCGCTGTTTTTTTAGATGAGGCAGGCAGGCAGCAAACTATTATTATGGGCTGCTACGGTATTGGCGTAGGGCGTACTATGGCTGCGGCTATTGAACAAAATTATGATCAAAACGGGATTATCTGGCCTGTTGCTATTGCGCCGTATCATGTATTAATAATGCCGCTGGATGTTGATAATGAACAAGTTATGCAACTTGCGGAAGATATCTGTCAACAGCTTGAGAGTCTAAAAATTGAATGTTTATTAGACGATCGTGATATAAGACCCGGAATAAAATTTAAAGACGCTGATCTCATAGGTATACCGCTTCGCCTAACTATCGGCAAAAGAGACTTAAAAAAGGGACTGGCGGAGATAAAAATCAGAAAAAGCGGTAAAAGCGATAAAATATCTCCAGATAATGTCGTAAGTTATATAAAAAACGCTCTAACGCTGTTGTAATTTTATATGTTTTATGTTTCGGGGTGAGACACCCCGAAACATAAACCGTAGGGTGGAACAAAGGCGAAGCCTGGTTCCACCACAATTGTTTACCGTTAGGTGTGGTGGATTCGGGGTAATCCTGTGTAGTTTCTTGTCCTTCAAATATGTAAGAATGCCTGTTATATAAAGCCCCTTAATCCACCCTACAGCGGTATTGTGTAAGTTTTTTTGCCTAGATGTTTTTATGTTTCGGGATGTCTCACCCCGAAATAAATTGTTTACCGGCCGGGTGTTTTGGGATGAGACATCCCGAAACATAAACAATCAGCAGCCCCTACAGTTTAATAAATTAAATGGCTGCTAGAATTATCTTGCGAAACCAAAGCTGTTTAATTTTATTAGCAGTCATTCTGAACAAAACGGAGTGAAGAATCTACCTTCGTAGGCTGAGAGATTCTTCGGCCTCCGGCCTTAAGAATGACTGGCTAAAAAGAGCTTTTCATTATAGTAGCTGCTGACCTTTAGGTCAGCCATGAGGGCGGGTTTAAAAACCCGCGGCTACAAATAAAAAAAATGGGACTTACTATATGAATCATCGTATTATCACTAATTTTGCAAGCTGGATTTTTTGTGCCATAGCCGTACTTATTTTTTTGCCTTTAGACGTTGTTTGCGCTAAAGCTCCGGCTGATATGGTATTAGTGCCTGAGGGTAAATTTATAATGGGCAGCAAAATAGGCGATAAGGATGAGGAGCCTGTACATGAGGTCTATTTGGACGCTTTTTATATAGATAAATATGAAGTATCCAATTCCCAATATAATAAATTTGTAAAGGCTGCAAAAGCTAGAAAATCTTATTGTGCGGATAATCCAATGTTTAATAAACCGAATCAACCGGTAGTATGTATATCTTGGGATGATGCTGCAAGCTATTGTAAGTGGGTAAAAAAAAGACTGCCGACTGAGGCCGAATGGGAAAAAGCCGCCCGCGGTACAGACGGCCGGTTGTTTGCATGGGGGCAAAAATGGATAAGTGCAAATGCCAACAGCAATGCGAGCGATCTGGCAAAACCTGCGCCTGTAGGCAGTTATCCTAAAGGCGTAAGCCCATATGGGGCATATGATATGAGCGGTAATGTGTGGGAGTGGTGCGCTGACTGGTATTCAGAAAATTATTATCACCTGTCCCCGCAGCGTAATCCTAAGGGACAGTCTTTGGGCGATTCGCGGGTAATAAGAGGCGGAGGCTGGTTTGATCTGCCGGCGCAGGTTACTGTTACCAATCGTTATGACTCTCATCCTCTGGTAAGATATAATGGTATAGGTTTTCGCTGCGCCCGGGACTCTAAATGAAGCATATAAAAAAATTTTTACTGGCGCTGCAATTTTTAACCAAGATCACAGTAAAGAGTAATCTTAATGCCAGCGCCGAAGATATCGGCGCAAGCGGAGTCTGGTTTCCGGTAGTTGGTTTACTTATAGGGCTTTTGCTGGTAGGCGTAAATATGCTGCTTACTCCGCTATTGCCTGAGATTATAGTAAGTATTCTTTTAGTTACGCTGCTGGCATTTTTAACCGGCGCGCTTCATTTAGACGGTTTTATAGATACTGTAGACGGTTTTTATGCCGGCCGGAATCCCGAGCATACTTTAAAAATAATGCGGGATACGCAAGTCGGCAGTATGGGTGTGGTGACTGTATTCTGCCTGCTTTTGTTGAAAGTTTTTTCTATTAATGCTTTTGATTATAAAAATAGAAATATAGCGTTGCTCATAATGCCGGTGTTATCACGCTGGTGTATGCTGTATTCCGCCGCCAAGTACAAATACGCCAGGGAAGAAATCGGGCTTGGCCGGATATTTTCTGAGCAGACCAGTATGCGAAATTTTATGTATGCCGGTATTGTCCCTATTTTTCTTACTGTTTTATTAATAGATATTAAAGGCGTATGGCTTATTCTGCTGGCTTTTTTTACGGCTATGGCTATGGCATATGGTATTAATAAAAAAATAAACGGAATAACGGGAGATACGCTTGGCGCTGTAAACGAAATAATGGAAGTTTTGGTGTTACTGTTTTTGTTGTCGCTGATAGCCAGATAAGGCTTATCTTGGAGCTAAGAATTGATAAACTATTTAAAATCAGTTGTTTTTAACTGTCCTCATCCCAAATATAAGTTAACCAACGGTAATGTACGTTATTGGCATGTATTTAAACGCAAGTGTTTTCCGCAGGGCTGTATTGATCATAATATAAAGAAAATGGTGCCGAATCTTACCATTAACATGAGGGAATATAAGGAATTTCTAAAAGAGTGCAAGCTGTTTTATAAATGGGCTAATACCAGAAGCAACAGGCTGAGAAATAGTTTTGTAGGGGTGGTTCAGCGAGTGATGCCGAGGTTTGAAATATCTTTTTTGGAAGGTACATTGTTTTATACGTTTGTCGGTTTTACTTTGGTGTATAAGGAATGCCTGATTGACAACACCTTTTTTGAAGACTATGTATATGTACTTATTGATAAAGATACTCAGGATGAGTTGAATTTTCATGATGAGGATACAGTATCTGGAAGCGGTCATTTTCATATAGATGAAAGGGGTATAGTTACCATTTCTTCTTGTTCCAAGCTAAAGACGATAATTCCCGGTCAGCCGATTAATTATTGGGATGCGCAGTCCATATCTCAAGTTTCGCTTCAATATATAAGTTATTTGTATCAGGATAAATGTATGAAATGCCCCTACTCGCTGCTTACGATAGAAAGATATCATCATAGGAAAAGAAGCCCAAAAAATCAGTTGTGCTGTACAATTGAAGATTGCACTATGGGCGATAATTGGGAATAGTGCAGCGATCGGTTTATTGAACATATCGCATCTTTGATGCGGACTATCTTTTGTAAGCGCCGACCTTTAGGCCGGCTAATGTGCGGGTTTAAAAACCCGTGGCGACAAAGGGATAGAATGGTATTTTCTGTTTAAAAAAAAAACATTCATTTTATTTGACCAACTTATTAAAAATAGGGTATAATAATATTTATGCAACCTAAAATCGCAATTGTATTAGGAAGTAAATCAGACCTTCATTTTTTTGAGGAGTCAAGAGCATTACTTGCGGCGTTTAATATAGACTGCCAAGTGCACATATTATCTGCTCATCGTTCCACTGAGAAAACCGTCAACTTCGCCAAAAGCTCAGAGAAAGACGGTCTTGAAGTAATTATTGCCGGCGCCGGCGCTGCCGCCCACCTACCTGGGATTATAGCCGCACATACCTGCCTGCCGGTTCTTGGCGTGCCTATATCTTCTTCAGCTTTAACCGGATGGGACTCTCTGCTGTCCATTTGTCAAATGCCCAGAGGCGTACCGGTGGCTACTATGTCTATGGATAGGGCCGGGGCAATCAATGCGGCTATCTTTTCGGCACAAATATTATCGCAAAAACACCTCTATCTTAAGGACAAGCTTAAACGGCTTAAACAAGTGATGGAGGAAAACATAGCTTTTTCCATTACGGAAGCAACAAAGGTACTAAAATAAGTTGCAAGCAAAAACTATTGAAGTCGACCCTAGCGCCCCCCAGCCTCATTTATTGCAAAAAGCGGTAGATATAATTTTAGCTGGGGGAATAATTGTTTTCCCTACTGATACTACTTATGGACTTGGCGTCAATCCATTTGATGATGAGGCTGTAAGTAAGGTATTTAAAGTAAAGCAAAGAGACCCTTTAAAACCATTGCTTATTTTAATCAGTGAAAAACAACAATTAGATGAGTTGACGACAGATATCTCAGACGCCGCTAAAAAATTGACGGCTGAATTATGGCCGGGAGCATTAACCCTAATTTTTAAAACGTCTAAAGAGATAGCCAATTTTAAAATCGGCGAATCATATAAAATAGGTATTCGCCTGCCTGACAGCGCTTTAGTGCGTAAATTAAGCCAACTGGCTAAAATTCCCATTACTGCATCCAGCGCCAATCCTTCGGGACAACCCAGCTCGCTTACCGCCCAACAAGCGCTTAAATATTTTGGTAAAAATATTGATCTGATTATTGACGGCGGTCCTGCCGGCAGTAAAAATGAATCTACTGTCTTGGATGTAAGCGTTACCCCGCCCCTCTTGATTAGGGAAGGGGTTATCAGTCTGGCGCGGCTAAATCGAATAACACCTATAAGAACAACCCGTGAAAACGGTAAGAATACAGTAGGTTAAGGTACGAAACCCAACAAATCTATGTTTTTATAATAGGTTTTATGCTTGTCATTCTGAGGCCGAAACGATTTGCTCACCGCAGGCGCGTTTTTGGGTGAGACGCCCCGAAACATAGAAAATTCCAGTAGGGGAGGGGTTTATCCCCTCCCGCATCCTCGGGCGGGGACAAGCCGCCGCCCCTACAGTTCAATAATTAGTTATCAGGAGATATTGCATTTATGACCTATGAAGAGGTGGAAGGTTGTCTAAATAAAATTGGAGTTCCCAATGTTTTGGTAATAGGCGATCTGATGATTGATGAGTATCTGTGGGGCGAGGTAGAACGTATTTCTCCTGAGGCGCCTGTACAGATTGTAAATGTAAAGCGTGAAGCCTATGCCTTGGGCGGGGCGGGTAATGTAGTTAATAATTTAGTCAGTTTAGGCGCCAGCGTATATATTGCAAGTGTAATAGGCGATGGTACAAATGCCCATTTACTTAAAAGTAAATTTGAAAAATTGGGGGTAAATACTGACGGACTCTTTAATGACCCGTCACGTCTTACCATAAAGAAAACACGAATACTTGCCCTATCACAGCAGGTTTTGCGTATAGACAGGGAAAACCGTCATCCCATTGCTTTATCTTGGGAAAAACGCATTATTCAATATGTTATAGATAATATAGAAAAATTTGCAGGGATTATAATATCCGACTATCTAAAAGGCGTAGTCACCAAAAATATTTTAAAACAAATTATTGCATTGGGTAAACAGTATAATAGGCCGGTTATTATTGATCCTAAAGGTTTGGATTTTACTAAATATAGGGGCGCCAGTATAATTACACCCAATCTCAAAGAGGCCAGCTATGCCACGCAGCTTGAACTAAACAGCGATACGGACGTACTGAAGGCGGCCAGCATTCTGCTTGATTTGCTAAAATTAGAGGCGGTATTAATAACCAGGGGAAAAGACGGTCTTACTCTGCTTGAGCAAGGCAAAAGCGCCTGTCATATTCCCACTAGGGCGCGTGAAGTATATGATGTAGCCGGCGCCGGAGATACAGTTTCCGCTATGTTGGGACTAGGTATTTGTTCTGGATTATATTTTTATCAAAGCGCCGCTTTAGCTAATTTAGCCGCTGGTATCGTAGTTGGTAAAGTGGGAGTGGCTACTACCAATAAAGAGGAAATCCTGCACTATGCAGCAGAAGAACAACATAGCTCTCATCACAAAATAAAATCGCCCAATGAAATAAAAGAAATTATAACCAACTGCCGTATAAAGAATAAAACGACTGTATTTATATCCGAGAGATTTGACTGCTTGCAGTCTGCTCATGTAAACCTGCTGCAAAGAGCCAGGAAATTGGGCGATGTTCTAATCGTCGGAATAAACAATTATGTTGAGACGAAAAAATCATGCTCCATTTCGGCCCAGGAACGGGCGCATATAATATCCGCTCTTGATTGTGTTAATTTTGTATTTATACATGAAAAAGAGAATCCGCAGGAAATAATCAACCTTATAACACCGCATATAGTTGTTATAGGTAAGGGTATAGGTCGGGAATACAGACTTAATCACAGTAAAATAGAAGAATATGGCGGAAGGGTAAGGATTATTGAGGTAATGCCTTAAGAAAAGGAATCTTTAAAATATGGCTAAAATTCAATACAGCGCAACCAGAATGCAGCTTTTGAAATTAAAAAAACGGACAGCATTAGCCAAACGCGGTCATAAATTGTTAAAAGACAAATTTGATGAGTTAATGCGGCGGTTTTTGGAGCTGATAAAGGATTATAAAGGACTAAGAGACCAAATGGAACAAGCCATAGCTGATGCCTTAAGCGGATTTTTATTGGCCAGAGCGGTTATGCCGCCTGCAAACATAGAAGAAGCCTTAATTGTCCCTAAAGATTTAATTCAGATTACAGCCGGTAAAAAAACTATTATGAATATTGAGGTTCCCGATCTTTCGGTTAATAAAGATATTGATCTTTATCATTACGGTTTTGCTGAAACCGCTATTGAGCTGGATGATTCCTTTAATTTATTTGCCAAAGCCCTGCCCTTAATGGTAGAAGTAGCTGCAAAAGAAAAAAGTATTGAGCTTTTAGCCGGTGAGATTGAAAAAACCCGCCGCAGGGTTAATGCCTTGGAGTATGTACTTATTCCAAGCTTACAAGAAGGGGTTAAAAGTATAACCATGCGGCTGGAGGAACTGGAACGCTCTAATCTGACCCGGCTGATGAAGGTTAAGGATATTGTCCGCGGACATTAGGGTTCAATAAAAGAACAAACAATATAATATGTCTAATTGGATATAACAAATTTATGTCTAAATTTATTATAGGTTTAACAGGATCATTAGGAAGCGGTTGCACAACTATTGCAAAACATTTAGAAAAGGAACACGGATATAATAGGATATCTATTAGCCAAGATATACTTAAGCCTTTAGCACAAAAAGATGACCAATTTGATTCAATAGAAGAAAAACAGAATTTTGGTAATAAGGTCAGAGAAAATAACGAATTGCGTAAAGATTACAAAACAAAGCTTCTTGGATTAATAGAAAATAAGAATGAGCCTATTGTAATAGAATGTTTTAGAAATCCTATAGAAATTGATATGTTAAGAAATGAATATTCTCATTTTTATTTACTTGCCGTATATGCACCAAAAGAAGAAAGGCAACGACGAAAAAATAGCGAAAAAGGATTTGAACTGGCTGATAAACGAGATAAAGGGGAGAAAATGTGTAAACCAAGCTGATATAGTAATTGACAATTCAACACATTGGAATACTCTTGACAGTGCTTTTCAGTTTTTTAGCAAGCTTTATAATTATATACGATTGCTAAAAGAACCATATAGAGCGCCGGATGAAGAGGAAATGATTATGCACTTGGCATATTCTTACAGCCTTCATTCTTCATGTATTCAAAGACAAGTAGGCGCTGTAATTACTGATGTTAATTATTGTATATTGTCTGCTGGATACAATGCTCCACCTCGAAACAGCGAGTCATGCTATGAGTTATATAGTCAATGTTTCAGAAAGAGAAAAGAAATAGCAAGTTTTGAATTAACTCACTGGAATTTTTGTCCTTTGTGCGGAAATAAAATATCTTACGCGGAAGCAAGCAAACCGCTCAATTGTAATAAGTGCAAGAGAAATTTGCTAGAATTGTTACCGCAAAACAAAAAATTAGACCTTTGTCGCTCACTTCATGCTGAAGAAAATGCCATTTTAGCTAATCCGTATTTTGGTAATGGTGGAAATACAATAATTTTTACAACGACATTTCCTTGTATGCTATGTGCAAAGAAAATTGTAAATGCAGGGATAAGGAAAGTGGTTTTTGTTGAACCGTATCCAGTTAAAGAAGCCTATGAGATATTGTTTGATAATGCTATAGAAATAAAGATATTTGAAGGAGTTAAGTCATTGTCATTTAATTGGATATTCAGGCATAGGGGCAGGTATATAAAAAGCTCTGCATCTCAAAAGTTAAAGGATTTAAATAAGTTAACGGGAGAAAATAATGGAAAAATGTCCTAAGTGTAACCAATATACTGTTGGCTATGATGCCTATAGAAAAGTTAAAAGATGTATGGTTGACGGATGTAGCTGTATTGTTATTAACAAGCATGCCTATTCATATTTAAAAAATAATTCATTTTCTAATAATATAATAAATAGAGTTAAAGTAGAAAATGGTTCGGAAGTAATAATCAAAAAATATAATATAGGATGATTTTTTTGTTAATTTTATGAGTTCGCCATCTTCACGCCCGGGGATGAGTTTTATCGTATATTTCCATTATCTTGGCAATACTTATATGGGTATATTTTTGGGTGGTGGACAAACTGGCGTGCCCTAGGAGTTCTTGTATATCGCGGATACCTGCCCCGCCGTCCAACAGGTGAGTGGCAAAGGCGTGCCGCAGGCTGTGCGGGCTGATATTTTTGCTTATTGCCGCAAGTTTTACATATTTTTCTACAATACGCCTGATGCTTCTATCAGACAGCCTTTGGCTGTATTTATTTAAAAACAGGGGCAGCTTGGCTGAGGCTCCGGTTACGGTTAATCTGTCATTCCCCAAATACCTTTTTAAGGCGCTTTGCGCTTTTTTACCAATAGGAACCATTCTTTCTTTCCTGCCTTTTCCCCTAATCAGTAACGAGTTGTCCGGCCAATTTATGTCTTCAACATTAAGTCCGGTAAGCTCGCTTACTCTGATACCGGCAGCATATAGCAGTTCCATTATAGCATTATTGCGCAGGGCAAACTTCCCCGTATATAAAGTATCATTTAACAAACAAAATATCTCATCTACAGAAAGCGGCAGCATAAGGCGGCGTTCCTGTTTGGGCGTAGATATAAGTCTGGCGGGATTTTCTTTAAGATATCCCAGCCGGCACATAAACTTGAAAAAAGAGCGGAGCGCTCCCAACTTTCTGGCAATTGAGGAACGCTTTAATTCGCGCTGTTTCATATGGTTTAAATAGCTGCGCAGGTGGATTAGCTTTAACTTGGTAATGTTTATATCAGGTTCTCTTTGGTCTATAAAATAAAAAAACTGCGCTAAATCCGTGCGGTAGCTTTTTACCGTATGAGCTGAAGCCTGTCGGGCATCTTTTAGGTAATCCAAGTAAAGTTTAATATAATCGGCTATGTTCATTTGGTATTGGAATTCCCATTTTTTTCGTAGCCGCCGACCTTCAGGTCGGCTGTCGCTTACGCCAGCTTAAAAACTTGCGCTTGTATGGCTGACAGGCCGACCTAAAGGCCGGCGTCTACGCAAACTCCTGTCTCCTTCCCAAAAAATAATGTATTGCTTATCATAATATTTTGTTAGTATAATACATATATAAAATAAATCTGTTCCTACCCGCCGACAACAAAATTATAATAACATAAAAACCAATTATGCCCAACAGAAGATTTATAACTAAAAGCTTCTCGCAATATATTGTTTCTATTCTTGCTTTTTGTGCGATAGCCATAATTATCGCTATGGCATTTTCGGCCTATTATAGCGCAGAACAGGGTACCGCCGAGCAATTTAACACTCATCAGCTCATGTTGGCTAAGGAAGCCTCCGTGGGCATAGAGAATTTTTTTGCCGAAATAGAAAACAATTTAAATGCCCTGGCGAATAAGACAGCGTCTGCTTCAACGGATACCATACCTCAGGATATGCAGTACAGTTTTGATATATTACGTTCTAAAATTTCCAGTATTTTTTACATTAAACCCGAAGAGTCGGGTTTTTTATTACACAGCCTGCCTTCGGGAGAAATTGCTGTAGATAAAGAAATTGTAAGTAGATATTTTAATCAGTTGAAAAGAGATTTTGAAAAGGGAAAATCAAAACTGCTTGTAAGTAATCTTATTACCCAAAAAAATGGTTTTAAGGAACTAATGATTATTGTTCCGGTAATAAAGGCAGTTGGCCTAACAGGAGAAAACAGACTTAACGGGGCTTTTGGAGTGGTTATAACTCCTTCTAAGATTATCAAATTATTTATAGAGTCAATTGTACCGGGTAAAACTGGCTATGCGTGGTTGATGGACAACCAGGGAACCTTAATACATCACCCTAAACATCCGGAGATGCTGGATCGCAATATATTCAAAGTAGATAAACATTGTATAGTTTGTCATATTTCATTTAAGCGCGAGCGGAATATGATTAGACAAAAAGAGGGCGGTAAGATTTTATATCAATCCGCTGAAAACAATCAATATAAATTACTGGCTTACTCGCCTATTAAGGTGGGGAATCGTTTTTGGCTGGTTGCTGTAGTTACGCCGTATTCAGAAATCACCATGCTGGTGCGCCAAAGTTTTAAGAAGACTTTGGCGCTTATTGGCACTGCGGTGATGATAATATTTTTTGTGGCGTTATATACTTTAAAAATAAACAAAATGTGGATAATCGCCCGTGAAGAAAAAAGGTATCTGGAAGAAGAAAGCCGCTTGCAAAAAAAGATCAGAGAAACCAAGGAATATTTAGAACAGGTTCTTTTTTCAGCGGGCGAGGCTATAATTTCTACTGACCAAGAAGGATTGATTACTATCTGGAATCGCGCCAGTGAAGGAATATTTGGCTATAATAAAAAAGAAATTATGAAAAAACCTATGCACATCCTTATGCCCGATGAAAAATCAAAAGCACAGTTGACTGAATATCTGGGAAAAGTAGCTAGGCAAGGACATGTGGAATGTGAGCATATTTATTTATGTAAGGACGGAAAGCGATTTACCGGCTGGTGTAATATGATGGCGGTTAAAGAACGTAGAGCGCCGTATAAACTAATAGGCTATATCAGCGTTATTCGGGATATTACAGAATGGAAAAAACTGGAATCTTCGCTTCGGGAATCAGAGGAACAGTATCGCAGCCTTATTGAAGAAAGCCAGGATGCGGTAGTTGTTTTGCAGGGCGCTGATATTGTTTATGTTAATCCTGCGTTTTTAAAAATGTTCGGCTATAAAAATCAGGCTCAGGTTTTGGGTAAGAGCTTAGAAGCCAACACTGCTCCTGAAAGCCTTGATTTTGTACGCAAAAGAGCCTTTATAGCCGACAAAAAACAGCAAAGTCCTTCTCATTTTGAATATCGCGGGGTAAAAACCGATGGAATGGTATTCGATATTGAAGTTAATGCAAAACTAACTACCTATAAAGGAAAACCGGCATTGCAGGCATTTTTGCGCGATGTTACTATACGCAAAAAAATCGAACATAAAATAAAAGAACATTCAGAAGCCCTTGAGAAAAAAATAGAGAAAAGAACCAAACAATTAAGAGAATCGCAGCAATTATTGGAAGCTATTTCAGAGAATGCACCCTTAGAGGTAGCTGTTATTGATAAAGAAGGAAAATTTATTTATGTAAATAAATTCTGGGAATGGATAACCGGTAAATCAAGGAAGCAGGCTATAGGAAAAAAGGTCAATGATTTGTGTCCTCAGCTTTCATCAAACAGCGAATTTAAACAAATGCTTCGGCACACATTTGAATATGGGGAATCTCAAAAAGAGATCAAAGTAAACTATAAAGAAGCAACAGGACATTATAAAAATGAAGAGGTAAATAAAATTTTTTGGAGTATACCCTTTTTTAATGAACGCGGCAAGGTCATCAAACTGGCGGTTATGGGATATGATGTTACTGAAATAAAAAGATTGGAGATGCAGCTTATACAATCGGAAAAATTAGCGGCTACAGGTAAATTGGTAGCCGGTATAGCCCATGAAATAAATAATCCGCTATACGGTATCCAGGGTTGCTTAGATAGCATTTCAAATAAAAAAGAGCTGGACAATAAGGATAGAAAATTTATTGATCTATCTTATCGGGAAACTTTACGAATCAGCGGTTTGATTAGAAGATTGCAGGATTTGTACCGCCCCTCTGAGGAGATAATGAGTCCTATTGACATTAAAGAAATTATCCGCGATGTACTTTTATTAGAGGCTGCTTATTTAAAACAAGTACACGTTAAGCTACATACAAAGTATCAACGCAATCTACCCCAGGTATTGGCTACCAGCGATCAGCTAAAACAGGTATTTATCAATCTGGTAAGTAATGCACGCGACTCTATGCCCCAGGGAGGAGACTTGACGATTATTACTAAATCCGATAATGACAATGTATTAGTAACTGTAATTGATACGGGATATGGGATACCCAAAGAGAATGTAACTAAAATTTTTGATGCGTTTTTTACGACTAAAAAAGAAGTTAAAGGCGTAGGACTTGGACTTTCTGTAAGTTATGGTATAATATCCAGACATAATGGTAAAATAGAGGTAGAAAGCGAACAGGGCAAAGGCGCCAAATTTACAGTAATATTACCGATTTATAAAGTAAATAAATCCGGCAAAAACAATAACATACCGGCAATCTCAGCTTAGCCTGAATAATTCTGCTTAAATGTGAGATGAAATACAAGGCGGGTCAGGTGTATGTTTCGGGATGTCTCACCCAGAAACACACTTGGCGGTGAGCAATAGTTTCGGCATGAGACATACCGAAACATAAATATAAAATATATACTGTATGTTGTGTTCAAGGTTTACGCCCATACTTTATATTGCGCATTCATAGTGTTGTTTATACTTTGACTAGTGCATTCGTTTTGACTATTGAATAAAATTACTTCTATTTTGCGAAAAAATCAGCTAAAATAAAAATAGGGAGTAAGTTTATTAGGCGTAAGACTAACTTGAATAATACGGGCTAAATATTTTGTTTAGGGATTGTAAAAAAACTTTAACATCTTTTGTTTTTATGTCATTAATGAAACAAAAATTTTATACCATAACTAGAGCGGTAATTTTTTAAATGGCTGCTAGAGTTCTCTTGCGAAACCAAAGCTGTTTAATTTTATTAGCTGTCATTCTGAACGAAACGGAGTGGAGTGAGAATCTGTCCTCGTATGCGAGCAGATTCTTCGGCTTTTGGCCTTAAGAATGACAAAATGTAATTATTTTCGGAGTTAACTAAAGTAGCCATTTTTTTATGTTCTGTAGCATTGTAATACTAGGAGATGGTTAATAATGATTGTTAAACCAAAAGTTTTGATTGTGGATGATGAAGAAATAGTCAGAACAAATATCGAGCGGATATTAGAGCCGATGAGCTACCAAATACAAACAGCTCAAAATGGCCGGCAAGCTTTGGATATAGTACAAAAGAATTCCGATTTTGATCTGGTGCTTACAGACCTTATAATGGAAGATATTGACGGACTGCGTCTTTTAGAAGAAATTAAGCGTATTTCACCTGAAACTGTAGTAATTATTATTACCGGTTATGGCTCTTTGTCTTCCGCCGTGCAAGCTATGCAAAAAGGCGCCTTTGACTATATAATGAAACCCTGCGGAAAAGACGAGCTGATCTTGCGCGTCAAAAAAGGCGTCCAAAAACGCGAAACCGATATTAAAATGCTGGAAGTAAATAAAATGGAAACCATTTTGGCCAATATCGGCATGTTTCTATTAAACAGCAAGGGAGTAGTTACTACTGCTAATCCGGCGATGAGTAAAAAGCTTTGGGGCGACTTACATGTATTGGGGCAAAATTTTACTGACTTGCCCGGAATCTTGCAGGCAAACCTTGTAAGCTGTCTTAAGCAGGCTGTAAGCGGCGAAGATGCTTGTAAAGAAGATGTTAAGTTTTATTCTCCGGTTAACAAAAAAGATTTTATCCTGTCATGTTATTTAAAACCGATTGTTTTTAAAGACGGCAAGCCAAAGTCTATTATGCTGATAATTGAAGATTTAACCCGCAGAACCAAAATCATGCAATAGATTAGCCAAGCGGAAAAATTGGCGGCCTTGGGCAAACTGGCAGCAGGTGTGGCTCATGAAATAAATAATCCATTAAATATTATCTCATTGGATGTAGAATTCTTAAAAAGTCAGGTAGAACCCACTAATCCAATGATGGAAAATCTGCATTCAATAAGCGAAGAGGTGGAGCGCATAGCCCATATTGTACAGCAGTTAAGAGACCACGCCAAAATGGATGAGGCCGGTCATGAGATTATCAATATAAATGAAATAATAAGCAGTCATATCTTTTCAATTGCCTTTAGCCAGCTAATGAAAAGGGGTATTAAGATAGAGCTTGATTTGGATAAGAGCAATCCGCTTATTATGATTCCACGTACCAAGATTACCCAAGTGTTGATGAATCTTATCAAAAATGCAGAAGACGCTATGACTGAAAGAGGCGCACTTCACGTCTGTACTCGTCAAATTTTACAGCCTAAAAATATAAAAGATACAGAAACAGTAAGCGCCAGCAGTAAAACCATTAACAATTTGGTGGAAATCGTAATTTCAGATAATGGTCAGGGGATCAAACCCGAGGATATGAACTATCTATTTGAACCGTTTTTTACCACTAAGGGTTTTGACGGAACGGGATTGGGACTGTTTATTTCTTATTCTATTATAAAAAGTTATAATGGCACTATAAAAGTAGAAAGCGAAGTCGGCAGGGGAACTACTTTTTCTATTGTTTTGCCGGCTGCAAATTATCAGCGAAAAGCGCCTAAAGACAAATAATTTGGTTATCGTCCGGCCAGTTTAAAATATGAATATAATCGAAATTTATTATAGTATATTAGGGGAGTCTTCCTATGTGGGACTCCCCTCAATTTTTATCAGGCTAGCGGGGTGTAACCTAAATTGCACCTATTGTGATAGCCAATATGCCAAAGCCGGCGGTTTTAGTATAGCAATAGAAAAACTATGCGAGCATATAAAAAAATATGTCTGTAAACGAGTATTAATTACCGGCGGGGAGCCGCTGTTACAAACAGAAGTTCATAGGCTTTGCAATATATTGCTAAAAGACGGCTATCAAGTTTTATTAGAAACTAATGGCAGCCTGGATATAACGCCGGTACCAGCCGTCGTAATCCGCATAATGGATATAAAATGTCCCGACAGCATGGAACATATGCGTGTATATTGGCAAAATATAGAACAACTCTCCGCAACAGATGAGATTAAATTTGTGATTTGCAGCCGCGCAGATTATGAATGGACTAAATATATTATTGAGCAATACAACCTTAAAAACAATTTATTGCTAGGAGCGGCTTTTGAATATCTGGAACCCGGCGAGCTGGCCGGCTGGATATTAGAAGATAATTTAGAGGTACGTTTTCAATTGCAGATACATAAATATATCTGGAACCCCCAACTTACAGGGGTCTAAAAGGCAATGCTGTTGACTAAGGCTTATACTATAATGAAAAGCTTTTCTTAGCCTGTCATTCTGAGGCCTTAGGCCGAAGAATCTGCCTCCGCAACAGCGAGTAGATTCTTCACTCCGCTTCGCTTTATTCAGAATGACGGTGTTGAGAGCATTTTTCAGATTTTAAGCGGTTACGATACAGCCTCTTTGCCCAGAATGACAAGTAGCTATATAAGATAAGGATGTCTAAATGACCGAAGAAGGACGGCTTGAATTATTCGGAAAATTAGTCGAGATCATGGAGCGGTTGCGAGGTGAAGGCGGTTGCTTATGGGATCGTAAGCAGAGTCATGAATCATTAAAACCGTATTTAATAGAAGAAGCCTATGAGGTACTCGCCTGTATTGAGGAAAAATCCACTGAAGGCTTGAAAGAGGAATTGGGAGATTTACTGTTTCAAGTGATTTTTCATGCTCAGATTGCCAAAGAGGCTGACAAATTTGACATATATGACATAGTAGAAACGGTTACTGAAAAAATGACCAGACGGCATCCTCATGTTTTTGGTGAAACTAAAGTAGAAAATACCAAGGAAATATTGGCTAATTGGGAACAAATAAAACAGGCGGAAAGAAAAGACAGCGGGGCGTCTGTATTATCCGGCGTACCGGATCAGCTGCCGGCGCTATTAAGAGCGCATCGCTTGCAGGAAAAAGCCGCTAGAGTTGGATTTGATCATATATCCAAAGAGCAGGCTTACGCCAAACTGGAAGAGGAATTGGCCGAGTTTGAAGCCGCTATGGACAATAATGACAGCGCCAATATGGAGGAAGAGTTAGGCGATTTATTGTTTTGTCTGGTAAATGTAGCCCGTTTTATAGAGATAAACCCGGAAGAGGCGCTACGTAAGACTATTATGAAATTTATTTCCCGATTCTCATACATTGAAGAGCAGGTTACTTGTTCTAGTAAGCAGTTAAACGAAGTTAGTTTAGAAGAATTAGACCGGCTATGGGAGGAAGCCAAAGGTGTTGCAGGTATACCTTAACGGAATATGGTATCCAGAAGATAAAGCCAAGATTTCAGTATATGATCATGGCTTTTTATATGGGGATGGTTTGTTTGAAACCATGCGCGCCTATAATGGTAAGATATTTTTATTAAAAGAACACTTTAATAGACTTACTCGTTCGGCCAAAGCTCTAAAACTGAAACTTCCTTTTAACTTAGAAGAATTTGAATGTATTTTATATACGGGTTTGAAAAAAAATAACCTGCAAAATGCTCGTCTTCGCGTTACTGTATCGCGGGGATATGGTCGAGCTGGATTGGATATAAATTTATGCCCTACTCCTACGGTAGTTGTTATGATAAGTGAGTTTTGCGGCTATCCTGAGCATATGTATAAACAAGGTATAAGCGCACAAATTGTAAATACGTTGCGTATATCGCAAAAAGCGCTTAATCCGGCCATAAAATCCCTTAATTTCCTAAATAATATTATGGCTAAAGAGGAAGCATCTGTATATGAGGCGGCAGATGCTATTATGTTAAATCAACAAGGCGACTTAACGGAAGCTACCACCAGTAATCTTTTTTTCATAAAATATAATATTGTAATGACGCCGGCTGCAAGCTGTGGTTTATTACCGGGTATTACTCGTCGGTTTGTTATAACATTAGCCAGATGCGAGCAGTTTGAAGTGGTAGAGGGCAGGTTTTTACCGGAAGAATTACTGAATGCGGATGAGGCTTTTTTAACCAATACCGGCTTTGAAATTATGCCGCTTACAAGGATAAACGGTCAGACTGTTGGCGAGGGCGTCCCCGGTATAATTACGCAAAAACTGCATAAATTGTTTCGGGATAAAATAAAATGGCTATTGAGTTAACTTGCGAAAATAATTACATTCTGTCATTCTGAGGCCGGAGGCCGAAGAATCTCCCCCCGCAATAGCGAGGAGATTCTTCACTCCACTTCGTTTCGTTTAAGAATGACAGCTAATAAAATTAAATAGCTTTGTTTTCGGAAGAGAAATCAATAGCCATTTTGTTTTTCTATCAGGAAGGGCTAAAATGCCAAACACCTTAGAGATTATTAAACCACAATACATAATTAGTAAAAAAGGCCGGAAGACGGCGGTAGTGATTGACTTAAAAGACTATGAAAACCTGTTGGAGTTTATAGAAGACCTTGAAGATGCTAATGATCTTTTAAATGCTGAACGTAGGGCAACAGAATTCATCCCTTATAATGAATTTCGTAAAAAGTGGATTACGCCTTGAAATATAAAATATTTGTTGAAAAAAATGTTGCTAAGGATACGGTGAGAATTCCTGCCCAAGTAGGTATAATGGTTTCGGGGTGAGACACCCCGAAACATATAAACCATTTACTCCCTTAGCTGTCATTCTGAATGAAACGGAGTGGAGTGAAGAATCTACCCGCATACCCAAGCAGATTCTTCGGCCTGCGGCCTCAGAATGACAGGCAAAAGCGTTTAGAATAACAGTTGTTTATAGAGGATATTATGCAAGTAAATATCTTAGCCATCGGCGCTCATCCTGATGATGTAGAACTAGGCGCCGGCGGGTTATTATTACGTATGGGCAAACAGGGTTACTCTACCGGTATTGTAGATTTAACCCGCGGAGAGATGGGCTCCCGCGGTACGCCTGAGATACGCGCGCAAGAAGCCGAAACCGCCGCAAAAATACTTGGCGCAAAGACACGGCGCAATCTGGATTTGGGCGATGGGCGCTTAGAGGTTAATCTGCATAACCGCCATGCTCTGGCTAAAGTTGTTAGGCAGCTTAAGCCCACTTTTTTAATAGGCCCTTATTTTGATGATAAGCACCCTGATCATGCGGCTGCCGGTATGCTTATGCGGCAGGCTTCGTATGATGCGCGTATGAAAAAGCTGGATTTGGGTATAGCGCCTCATTCTGTTCATATAATGTTTCATTATCCTTGCCATATTTACATAAATCCTAGTATAGTTGTGGATATTACGCCTTATTTTGAGCGTAAGCAGGAGGCGGTTATGGCATATAAATCGCAATTTTCCCTGTCACCGGAGAATGGATACTATCCTGAATACGTACACATTGGCATTACAAATTATATTAAACATACCAAGGCTCGCTGCGGTCATTTTGGTTCAATGGTCGGGGTTAATTACGGGGAAGGCTTTTTTTGTCAAGACCCCTTGCTGATTAATGATCTGTATACGCTGATTTCATAGAAAGTCTTTTGTAGGGGAAGGCTCGTCCCAATACAATTGACTTAAATCTATATACGCCCTTTTTAGTCTGTCATTCTGAGGCCGTAGGCCGAAGAATCTGCCTGCTATTGCTGGAGAGATTCTTCATTCCGCTTTGCTTCATTCAGAATGACAGTGACCTTAAGTCAATGTTTCGGCCTGTCCTCAAGCTGAAACTGTTAAAAGACGCACTTAGTGGTTTCGGCTTGAGGACAAACCGAAACATTGAAGAGATTTATCGCTTATGAAAATAGGTATTATCTGTTATCCTTCTTTTGGAGGCAGCGGGGTAATTGCTACTGAGTTGGGAAAAAGTCTGGGCGCCCGCGGGCATGAGGTGCATTTTATCTGCTATAATCTGCCGGTCAGATTAAGCGCCGGCAGTAATAATATTTTTTTTCACTTAGTTGATGTGGTGGGTTATCCTTTATTTAAATTTCCTCCCTATACCTTGGCGCTGGCCTCCAAAACCGCTGAGATTATCGAAAAATACAATTTGGAATTAATACATGCCCATTATGCGGTGCCTCATTCGACTTCCGCTCACCTAGCGCAGCAAATGGTGGAGGATAAACCGGTCAAGATCATCACTACATTACATGGTACTGATATCCGCTTAGTAGGGCTTGATCCTTCTTACTTCAGAGTGACCAAATATGCTATTGAAAAAAATAATGGCGTAACATCGGTATCTGAATATTTAGCAAGAGTTACTAAAGAAGAGTTTTGTACTAAGTGTGAGATCAGGGTAATTCCCAATTTTGTAGATACTGACCGTTTTATTAGCAGGCAAGATGCCAAGTTAAGGCGGCTTTATGCGCTTCCTAAAGAAAAGATAATCACTCATATTTCCAATTTCAGGGCATTAAAGCGGGTAACTGATGTAATTTTGGTTTTTGAAAAAATAGTAAAAGAAATACCGGCCAAATTGCTGCTGGTGGGAGAAGGCCCGGAATTTGCCCGCGCTTTGGAATTGGTCTCACGGCTTAGATTGCAAAAGCGGGTCAGGTTTTTACATAATCTGGAAAAGGTGGAAGATGTGTTGGGTATATCCGATTTATTCTTACTACCATCTGATATGGAATCATTCGGTCTGGCGGCTTTGGAAGCTATGAGCTGTCAAGCGCCGGTTATAGCTTCAGATGTAGGGGGCTTACCTGAAGTTGTAGTACATGAAAAAAGCGGTTTTTTAGCGCCAATCGGCGATATAGCGCAAATGAGTAAATATGCTGTAGAAATATTGCAAGATGAAAAATTGGCGGAGGATATGGGTAATTATGGACGCAATCTGGCTATAACTAAATTTTCCGAAGAAAAGGTTATCAGTTTATACGAAGACTACTATAGGGAGGTATTATCAGCTTGATAATAAGCGGGCAGACAAAAGTTGCGGGAATTTTCGGCTATCCTATAGGGCATACGTATTCGCCGAAGATGCACAATGCGGCTTTTGGGCAATTGGGATTGGATTATATATATTTACCGTTTCAGGTGGCGCCGGATAAGCTGGGGCAGGCTGTGGAGAGTATTCGGGCTCTAAATATGGCCGGGGTTAATATAACCGTACCGCACAAGCAAAAGGTGATCCCCTTTTTGGATGAATTAACCGAAGAAGCAGGACTTTTGGGAGCGGTAAATACTATCTTACACAAAGACGGACGCCTTATCGGTTATAATACCGACGGGCGTGGTTTTGTATCCTCATTAGAAGCGGATGCGGGAATAGATGTATGCGGAAAAAATATCTTGTTGATAGGCGCCGGCGGCGCGGCTCAGGCATTGGGTATATCTCTGGCAACAGCCGGCGCCGGCTGTATAAGCATAGCCAACCGCACCATAAGCAAGGCCAAGGAACTAGCCGATAGGCTGAAGCGGGCGTATAATGGCTCTGATATACATTATTTGGGGCTTTCAGGTAAACATTTAAGCGATGTTATCGGGCAGGCTGATATTATAATAAATTGTACGTCTATAGGATTAAAAGCAGATGATAATCCGCCGATAAGTACGGATGCCCTGCATGCGGGGCAATTGGTATGCGATCTGATCTATAATCCGGCTAAAACCAAGTTATTGGAGCAGGCGCAGTTAAAGGGCGCAAGTATATTAAACGGGCTGGGTATGCTGATCTATCAGGGGGCGGCAGCCTTTGAAATATGGACGGGTAAAAAAGCGCCGGTAGATACCATGCGTCATGCGATTATGTAACCTTAAATTCGACATAAAAATGTTTTCTGTAGCTGTCATTCTGAATGAAAGCGAAGCGAAATGAAGAATCTACTTGTTGCTGCGGGGGGAGATTCTTCGGCCTCCAGCCTCAGAATGACAGGCCAATTAAGAGCTATTCACCTTAAGTCAACAGTATTGTGTTTTGGGGTCTATGTTTCTATAATAGGTTTTAACTTTGTCATTCTGAACGAAACGGAGTGGAGTGAAGAATCTACCTACGTATGCGAGCAGATTTTTCGGCTTCCAGTCTCAGAATGACAGGCTAAAAAGAGTTCTTCGATGTTTCGGCTTGTCTCAAGCCGAAACAATTATAGGTATGTGTTGTCCTTAATGATTTCTTTGGTCTTTAAGACACGCTTATGTAATATGATGATTAAACCCAAAACATTTACCAAGGCGCAGAAAGATGCGGTTATCAGCCAGCTTAAAGCAGGACTGGCGCAGCGTAAAGAGATAATCTTTTCCTACCTGCACGGCTCATTTGTGGATGGCAGATATTTCCGCGATGTGGATGTAGCGGTATATGTGGATGAGAAGCAAGTATCGCAGGATGATGCGCTATTCTATGGTTTCAGGTTAAGCGCTGCGCTGGAAGAAAAAATCAAGCTGCCGATTGACGCCAAAGTATTAAATTATGCGCCAATAGGCTTTAAATATCATATAACTACCGGTAAGATTCTAACCTGCCGCGATGATGAGATGCGGGCGTATGTTGTGGGTATAATCTGGAGCCTGTATTTTGACCAATTGCCTACGATGAGACGCTTTTTAAAGGAAATGCTGGAGAAATAATGCACAACGCCAAAATTAACATAAACCGCCTTGTATCTTTAATGGGAGATTTGCACAAGGCTCGAGGCAAGCTAAGAAGATTAGCTGTGTTTACGGTTGATGAGCTTTTGGCTGATGAACAAAAATTAGACTTAATAAAATATAATCTGATAATAGCTGTTCAGGCTGCTATTGATATTTGTTATCATATTGTGGCTAAATCTGAGTCTCGGGCGCCACAGGATTATGCCGATTGTTTTGTACAACTTGCCAATTTGGGTATTGTAGATAAAAAATTTGCCCGCAACCTACAAGAAATGGCTCGTTTTCGTAATGTATTGGTACATATGTATGGCGAGGTAGATGATAATAGAGTCTGCCGGATTCTAAAGGATAATCTGATTGATTTAGACAGATTTGAAGAACTGATTAATGATTTTGTACAAGGGGTGCAGCAAAACAAAGCGAGGTAAATGCTATGGAAGCAAAAATCAAAACAAAACAACCGGAAATTATCTTTCGCAATGGTAAAGCAGTAAGGGTAATTCTGGATATAGATGAATATAAAGAAATGCTGGAGCGTCTGGCGGATATAGATGATTTAAAGCTGTTAGAAGAGATGCGCAAAGAACCGCTTAAGTTTAGGAAACTGGAAGACTTTCTGACAGAGTATTCACCGCATGTATGAAATATATTTGGAACGGGCGGCAGAGAAGGACCTTAGACGTCTATCCAGTAAATATTTTTTTCGCATTATTACTCATATTAAAGACTTAGCCCAAAACCCAAGACCTACAGGCTGTTGTAAAATCAGTGGTTCAAAAAAGAATGATTGGCGCATTCGGATAGGTGAATATAGGGTACTATATGAAATCAAAGAGGATAAACAATTAGTCAGGATAATGCGGGTAAGGCATCGGCGGGATATTTACAGAAGATAAACTAAAATACAATGACCAAACAATTAGTTACCTTAAAACAAGCCAGCCTATGGGCGGCGGGATATTTAAATAAAAACATTACCATATCCAATATTTCCTATTTGGTTCAATACGGGAAGCTGCAAAAATATGGTGATAATGGTTCTCCCTTGGTTAATATTGTTGAGCTTAAGCAATATTATAAGTCCTACAACGGTCAACGTGAATTAACATGGAAAAAGAGATTGGGAGATGATCTGAACTGGGCGCTTTCTTTTGATAATTTGTGCGAAAAGGATACCACTAAACACGTTCATAGACTGCATCCTTATAAAGGTAAATTTATTCCTCAACTAGTTAACTATTTTATAGATGATCATACTGATAATTTTAAGAAGGCAACATATTTAAAAAATGGAGATATAATCTTAGACCCCTTTTCAGGCTCCGGTACAACATTAGTTCAGGCGAATGAATTGGGTATTCATAGTATTGGTATTGATATTTCAAAATTTAATTGTATGATTGCGCAGGTAAAATTATTTGATTATGAACTGGATAATTTAGCTGAAGAATTAAGGCGGATTCAAAAAGCTGTTGCTTTATTTGAAGCAAATGAAAATATATCGTCTTTTGAAAAAGAGCTTTCCGGTGAATTACAAAAATTCAATCGGAAATATTTTCCGGGACCGGATTTTAAAAGAAGGGTTTATCAAGGCGAAATTGATGAGACTAAATATGCGATAGATAAAGAACAGTTATTTTTAAATGTTTATAATGATTTAATAAACAAATATAAAATAGAGCTTAAACAGGATAATAACAAAACTTTTTTGGATAAATGGTATATAAAAAATGTCCGCAAAGAAATAGAGTTTGTTTTTAGTCTGCTTAAAAAAAATACTGATATAAAAAATAGGCAGGCATTAGCTGTAATTTTAAGCAGAACTATACGCTCATGCAGGGCTACCACTCATTCTGATTTAGCTACATTAAAGGAGCCGCAGCTTACAACTTATTATTGCTGGAAGCATAAAAAAATCTGTAAGCCGCTGTTTTCAGTTAAATATTGGTTTAACCGATATGCTAACGACACAATTAGGCGGCTTAGAGAATTTAAGAATTTAAAAACAGATGCCCGTTCTTTGGTCATATCGGCAGATTCAAGAACAATCAATCTTGAGCATGAAATTAAAGATAAAGATGAAAAATTATACGAAATATATCAGAAAAATAAAATAAAGGGTATATTCACCTCCCCGCCATATGTAGGGCAGATTGACTATCACAGGCAGCATGCCTATGCCTATGATCTTTTTGGCTTTATACGGCAAGATGATCTGGAAATAGGCCCTTTATACAAAGGACGCGCTCTGGAGGCAAAACGCTCTTATATTGAAGGAATCTCAGCCGTACTTATAAATTGCAGGAAATATTTAGCGGATGATTTTGATATATTCTTAGTAGCTAATGATAAAAATAACCTTTATCCCCAAATTGCCGATAAATCTAAGCTTAAAATTGTAAACCGGTTTAAAAGACCGGTGCTAAATAGAACGGAAAGGGATAAATCGCCTTATTCGGAGATAATTTTTCAGTTAAAACATAATTAACAATACTATCTAGTCGGTTTCGTAAAAAGTCTGAAAACCCCTATTTTGTCATTCTGAACGAAGCGGAGCGCAGTGAAGAATCTTTACTCCAGTATGCGGGTAGATTCTTCGGCCTCCGGCCTCAGAATGACAGCTAAACAGCATTGGCCGTCAGGGGTCGGGCTTAAGGGACTGGCCCGACTACCAATTTTGAAATTCCTAAACAACAAGTCAGTTAAGACAGAAACATGAAAATAAACATGACCAACAAAGCGCAACATTTTTTAGTCCCAGCGGAAAAACATGGGGTGCAAACTTTTATAGATAAGGTGCGCAAGGCATTCGGGGATAATATTGTAGAGATGATAATATTCGGCTCTAAGATTACCGGTGATTTTGATGCTGAATCGGATATTGATATTTTAATTTTAGTTAAGAAAAAAACTTGGGAGATACGCGATAAAATCTGTGAGATAGCCAATGAAATAGACCTACAATATCAAGCCAATATTTCCCCGATAATTTTAACTGATCATGAGTTTGAAAAGAATAAAATCCATAAAACCAGATTCAGTAAAAATGTTTTAACGCTCGGGGTCCCTGTATGAATTCAGGAAGCAAAGACAGAGTATTGTAAGTTTTTGGGTTTATTATTGCTGTCATTCTTAAGGCCGAAAGCCGAAGAATCTGCTCGCATATGGGGACAGATTCTTCACTGCGCTTGCGCTGCGTTTAAGAATGACAGAAAGAGAAGCAAATAATTCCCCATTTACATGGGAATAAGATAAATAAGGAGAATATAAAATGATAATCAGCAGACGAAAACCATTAGATGAAATATTGGATTGTCTAAAGGATGTACAGCGGGTATTCTTAATAGGCTGCGGGGAATGCGCTACGGTGTGTCAGACCGGCGGGGAGGATCAGGTTGCGCATATGCAAAAAGAGCTTGAAGAGCAAGGCAAACAAATAACTGGGCATATTATAGGGGAATCCGCCTGCCATATCTTAAATATGAAACGCGAGTTGCGCAAGCATAAAGCCGAACTAGACACAGCGCAAGCGCTTTTAGTTATGGCCTGCGGCGCAGGTGCGCAGAGCTTTGCCGAATTTATGGATAAACCCGTATATACCGCTAATGACACCCTGTTTTTGGGTAATGTAGAGCGATTCGGCCAGTTTTCGGAACATTGCTCATTATGCGGAAGCTGTATTATAAATGAAACTGCCGGAATATGCCCTATTACCAATTGTCCCAAGGGCCTGTTAAACGGTCCCTGCGGCGGCGTAGACCACGGCAAGTGCGAGCTTGACCCTGATCGCGAATGCGCCTGGGTTAGGATATATAACCGCTTGGAGAAATTAGGACAATTAGATAAAATGCGTGTTATGCGCGCGCCTAAAGATTATTCCAGCGCCGAAAAACCGCGTAAAAGAAAAATCGAACGCAAAAAGAGAGCGTAAATATAGATATGCTCTGAGTCGTTCTTAAGCCGTCATTCTGAGGCCGAAGGCCGAAGAATCTACTTGCATACGTGAGCAGATTCTTCACTGCGCTGCGCTTCGTTCAGAATGACAAATCAGAATGACAAATCAGAATGACAAGTAAAAAAAATAATACAAAATTTGCAGACATAAGATAAGAAAACAAGGAGGCAACCATTTTGAGTAAATTAAAGGAGGCCCTAGATAAGGGTGAATTTGTAATCACCGCGGAAGCCGGACCGCCTAAAGGTACCGATATATCCGAAATGCTGCATCATGCCCGCGTACTTAAGGGCAAGGTACATGCGGTAAATGTAACCGATAATCAAAGCTCTGTTATGCGCTTAGGCTCGCTTGCCGGATGTCATCTGCTTGTCGATGAGGGGCTGGAGCCGGTGTTTCAGCTTACCTGCCGCGATCGCAACCGGCTGGCCATACAGTCTGATTTATTATCCGCTCATGTACTGGGTATACGCAATGTGCTGGCGCTGACCGGCGATCATATTCTGGTAGGCGATCACCCGCAGGCTAAACCGGTATTTGATATAGAATCCGTGCAATTATTACAGCTTATCGAACGCTTAAATTCCGGCCGCGATATGGCTACCAAAATGGGTAGAAAAGAGTTACCTAATGGTAATGAATTACAAGGCGCCACTGATTTATTTCCCGGCGCCGTGGTTACGCCAGAGGCCGACCCATTAAAACCGCAGCTTATGAAATTTGAGAAAAAAATAGCCGCCGGCGCCAAGTTTTTTCAAACCCAAGCTATATATGATCTGGATAAATTCGCAGATTTTATGAATTACGCAAAACAGTTTGACGCCAAAATCCTAGCCGGTATCCTGCTTTTGCGCTCTGCCGGTATGGCGAATTATCTTAACAAATTCGTACCGGGTATAAATGTGCCCGATAATCTGATAAATGAATTAAAAAAAGCCAAAGCCGATGCGGGTGATGATAAACAACAGGCGGCCAAAAATCAATTACAAGCAGGCATACAAATCGCCGCCCGTCAGGTAAAACAATTACATGAGGCTAAAATCTGCGCCGGCGTACATATCATGGCAATCGGTTTGGAAGATAAAGTGCCGGAGATACTGGCGCAGGCCGGTTTGTAGGTCGTTTGAGGCAAGGGGGAAGAAAAAGTATATAATGCACAAGCTAATAGATAATATAGTGGAAACATTAGCAAAACAGATTAAACCGCAAAGAATCTATTTGTTCGGCTCTCACGCTAAAGATACGGCCAGGCCTGACAGTGATATTGATTTACTTATTATTGCAGATATACCGGGACCTAAATATAAACGCAGCCTGCAAGTAAGAAAATTGTTTCCTTTGCGCTGTTTTTCTTTGGACGTGCTGGTATATAAAATGGAAGAATTCAAAGAGGAATCTCAAGTTCCTAATACAATGGGTTATATTGTTGCTCGTCAAGGAAAGTTGCTTTATGAACAATAAGTTGAAATGGGTTAAGGAATGGTTTCGCAAAGCGGAAAATGATTTGACTGCTGCTAGGATGATTATACAAAACGAACATCCTCCAACAGATACTATATGTTTTCATTGCCAACAATGTGCTGAGAAATATCTAAAAGGCTATCTGACCTTTCAGAATATACAAATAGAAAGAACACACGATTTGGTAAAGCTTAATAACAGTTGTCGAAAGATTGATGATAGCTTTGGTGAGTTAGCTGAGGTATGCGAGATATTAACAGGCTATGCGGTGGAGGTTCGCTATCCGGGAGATTTTTATGATTATCCTTTGGAAGATGCCAGACAGTCTGTTAAATTTGCTGAGACCATCAGGGATTTTGTGTTACAGAAAACAAAGTGTTTGGGATAACATGCTGAGGGAACCATGAAAGTATACAATTATACAGTATTGTTTGAGCCCCTTGAAGAAGGCGGATATAATGTTATTGTTCCGGCTGTTCCTGAGATTTGTACTTTTGGAGCTACTTTAGAAGAAGCCAGAGAAATGGCTAAAGACGCTATCCGTTGTTTTTTGGAAAGTGCGTTAAAAACAGGAGAAGCTATACCAAAAAATGTTTATGTTTCGGGATGTTTCATCCCGAAACACACCTGTGGAGAGCAATTTGTTTCGGGGTGAGACACCCAGAAACATATGACCAAGGATATAACAAAAGGAACCTTACTTAGGATTTTAAAACAAGCTAATCCGACCAAAGAAGAATTTATTGGTTTATTGCAAGGAGAAAAATGAGTTATATTATAGCCGTAGCCGGTAAGGGCGGAGTGGGTAAAACCAGTTTTACCGGTTTACTTATAAAGGAATTATTACAACGAGGCCGGGGGCCTGTTTTGGCGGTGGATGCTGATCCCAATGCCAATTTGGGCGAGGTTTTGGGGGTGAAATCGACAACGACCGTAGGTTCTATTTGCGATAAGGCGCGGGGCAGTATGAGTAAGGTGCCGATGAGCATGACCAAGGAAGAATATTTGGAATACCATATTCAGGGAGCCTTGGTGGAAGCCGACGGATTTGACTTGCTCAGTATGGGACGGCCTGAAGGCGCTGGCTGCTATTGCTATGTAAACAATCTAGTGCGAAAACTGGTAGATAATTTAACCCAAAATTACCCGCTTATTGTTATAGATAATGAAGCCGGATTAGAGCACTTGTCGCGGCGTACTATGCGCAAGGCGGACTTATTGCTGGTATTAAGCGATTCCAGCCTGCGCGGATTAAAGGCGGCAAGCCGCGTTTTAGAGCTGGTAAGCTAATTAAAATTGGAGATAAAACAGTCCGCATTATTGGTTAACCGTCTAAACGGTGAGCTAAGTCCTGAATTTAACCAGCAGATAGCGCTGCAAAATTTAGAGCTTTATGGAACTATTTTTCACGATAAGACTATAACAAAGCTAGATGCCAAGGGTGAGGCGCTTATCAATATACCGGCTAACACCCCTGCTGTAAAGGCAGTATCGCAACTGGTTGATAAGCTGACGATTTAACAACGAGGCGGTAAATTGACGGAACTTATTTTATTAAAAAAGCCCACCAAATGGCAATAGAACACGGGTTTGGTAAAGATGCCCTGGCTGAAGCTATTCCTTATATAAGGAGATTTCACGGTATAACCTGTGTGATTAAATACGGCGGAAGCGCTTTAGATAGGCAAAAATATCAGCATATTTTTTTAGAAGATATTGTTTTTATGAGCTTAATCGGTATGCGGGTAATCTTGGTACACGGCGGCTCAAGGCATCTTAATAAATCGCTTGAAAAAAGCAGTATTAAAACAGAATATATAAACGGACATCGGGTTACTTGTGATAAAATCCTTAAAACGGCTATTGCAACATTCGATTTTCTAAATGATCAAATTGTGGAGAAAATAAAGGCTCTTGGCGGCGATGCCGTTGGTATGAAGGGACAGAACAGCGAATTGCTGCTGGCGCAAAAACATATTGTCTCGGAATTGGGATATGTGGGTGAAATAAAAGAAATTAATACTGCAAAACTAACAGCGTTAACCGAAAATGTTATACCGGTTATTACGCCTATTGGCGTAGATAAAGATGGACAAGCGTATAATATAAATGCCGATATTGTAGCCGCTCGCATTGCGGCTTGCCTGCATGCTGAAAAACTTATCCTGCTTACGGATGTAGACGGGGTTATAATAGAAAAGCAAGGGGCGCCTCCGCAGCTTATATCATCAATTACCGCAAAAGACATAAATCGGCTTATTGATGAGCAAGTTATTGTGGGCGGAATGAAAATGAAGGCGCTTACCGGACTTTCGGCGCTTTCTGCCGGTGTATCTAAGGTGCATATTATAAACGGCTCATTATCTCATTCGCTGCTTAAGGAATTATTAACCGACAGGGGTATTGGCACGGAAATATTGGCGGGTTAGCCTAATTATTTTTAGATTATCAAACATGAATAAAAGGAAAATATTATGCCGGAGAATGAAGATATAAAAATTGATCAACAGATGGACTTACGGGGAGTAGTCTGTCCCATGAATTTTGTACAAACCAAGCTTAAATTAGAGTCAATGCAGCCGGAGGAAATCCTGCTGGTTACCATAGATTCAGGCGAAGCCATGAAAAACGTTCCGCAAAGCGTAAAAGATGACGGGCATAAAATTTTGAAAGTGGAAAAGATTGACCCTGAAGCATTCAGACTGACAATCAGAAGAAAGTAAATTTATTTAGTGTAAAGTTTTAATGCGAAGCATTGAAGAATGGAAATAATATGGGAGTACCTATTTATATTGACGTTTGTGCAATAAGCAGACCCTTTGACGATCAAAGCTATTTAAGGATAAGGTTAGAGACTGAAGCGGTTAATTTGATATTGTCAAATGTAAAAACCGGTTATTACAAACTTCTTATCTCTCCTGTACATATTAGAGAAATAGCATCTATTCCCGATGTCTTTGAACATATAGAATTACAAACGACCCTAAATATATTGGGTGAGTCCATAAAGGTGGACTTAAGTAAAACCAAAGCCAGAGCTAAGAAATTGATTCGTCTGGGATTTGGTGTGGCAGATGCCGCCCATGTTGCTTTTGCCGAACAAGCCGAAGCCCAGTTTATAAGCTGCGATGACAGGCTTATAAAAAAGTGTGTTAAGCACCGAATAAACATATGGTGCGGGAATCCCGTAGCTTTTTGTGAAAAGGATAAACTAAGATGAGTCAGGCAAAATATATGTCGGAAGAAGTCGTAATAAAAAAGGCTATGAATGCCCTTATTAAAGAATTAGGGCCGGTAGAAGCCTTAAGGTTTATTAATATATCTAAGAAGAAAAGACTAGAAAGTGTGATGCGTCATAGAAAATGGCAAAAACTTTTGGATAATGAGCAGTTTTTGGCTGAAGTTTTTGAGAATTAATCTGTTATGTAAATTTGCTTAATCCGAAAAAAGGAGGCATATCATGCAGAAGTGGGAATGTAGTGTTTGCGGTTATATATATGATCCTAAGCTAGGCGATCCGGATTCCGATATCCCCCCTGGAACTTTATTTGAGGACTTGCCGGATGATTGGGTCTGCCCTGAATGCGGAGCTGAAAAAGACATGTTTGAGAAGTTGGAGGATTAAAATAAATGCGTCCCGTACAAATAACCGATAAAATTCATTGGGTGGGAGCGAAAGACCCTGATCTTAGGGTATTTGACATAATCATGCAGGCGCCGCAAGGAACTAGCTATAATGCTTATCTGGTTGTAGGTGAGAAAACAGCGCTTGTTGATGTTTCAAAATCGGGTTTTTATGAACAGTTAAGCTCCAGAATACGTTGTCTTATTGATCCGGCTCGAATTGATTATATAATTTTAAATCATACAGAGCCGGATCATTCCGGTTGTTTGGAACAGTTATTGGCTGATGCGCCGAATGCCGTTATTTACGGCTCAAAGGCCGCCGGTATATTTATAGAGCAAATAGTAAACCATAAGGTTGATTTTAAGGTTATCAGCGACGGTGAAATTCTGGATTTGGGGGATAAAAGGCTTAAGTTTATTTGCGCTCCCAACTTACACTGGCCGGACTCTATTTTTACCTATGCAATAGAAGATAACTTGTTGTTTACTTGTGATGTGTTTGGTTGTCATTATTGCGGTGATAAGTTGTTTGATGATGAAGTTAGTGATTTTGCTTATGAATTTAAGTATTATTACCAACATATCATGCGTCCGTTTAAAAAAGATGTTATATCGGCTATAAATAAGCTAAAAGAGCTGCCGGTTAATATTATTGCTCCCAGTCACGGGCCGGTTTTGCGTACCGACCCGCAGCATTATATAGAGCAATACAGGCAATGGAGTACACAGCTTAAGTCCGTACCAAATCAGATTATAATAGCTTATGTATCGGCTTACGGTAATACCCACAAAATGGCTTATGCTATTGCTAATGGTATTAAAGATGCTGGCGGTAATGCGGAATTATTCGATATTGTAGATACTGATATTGATAGATTAAGGGATAAGATAGAATCCGCTCAAGGTTTAATAGTCGGCTCGCCGACTATTAACGGAGATGCTCTAAAGCCGGTTTGGGATTTATTGTCAAGCTTAGCAACCATTAAGTTGCGAGGTAAAAGGGCGGCGGCCTTCGGTTCGTATGCTTGGAGCGGTGAGGCGGTAAGAATGCTTACAAACAGGCTTACGGATTTAAAATTTAAGGTAGCCGGCAGCGGGATTCGCTTTAAGCTGGCGCCGACTGAAGATGATTTGGAGCAATGCCGCAGGTTTGGCGAAGATTTTGTGGATGCGGGTTTTTAAACCCGCCCTAATGGCAGGCCGACTTAAAAGTCGTCAGCTACAAGAGTTCGCACCGAAGGTGCGATATGTTCTTGTCATTCTGAAGCGAAGCGAAGAATCTTTCAGTCTACGTGAGTAGACCCTTCGCTTCACTCAGGGTGACAAGTAGCGGGCTTCTGATATTTAGGTATGTCTCATGCTGAAACTATTAAGAACAAAGTATGCCTATAATGGTTTCGGGGTGGAACACCTCAAAACATAGATATTATTTACTGTCACCCTAGAGCAAAGCGAAGGGTCTCTGCTCACGTAGGCTGTAGATTCTTCACTGCGCTCCGCTTCGTTCAGAATGACAACACGTTAACCTGTCAATATAAAATGGTTTCCGTGCTAGGTATGGTTTCGGGGTGGAACACCTCGAAACATAGAGATACCCCGAAAGATAGATTTAATGTTTTTACTATATTTAATTTACGACTTTATATTGCTTTTGGTATTAATTGCCTGGCTGCCATTACTTATAATAAAGGGGGATAAGTATAAAGGCACCCTTAAATATCGTTTGGGGTTTTGGCCTGATAAAATAAAGAAAAACTTTGGCGGCAATACTAAATGGATATGGCTGCATGCGGTATCCGTGGGTGAAGTTGCGGCTGTTATGCCTTTGGTTGCATTATTAAAAAAAGAACATCCGCAAATTAAGTTGCTTTTATCTACAGTAACTAAAACCGGTAATCAATTAGCCAAGCAGCAATTAAGACAAGCCGATGAGATTATCTACTTCCCTTTTGATCTTAACTTTGTCACCAAAAAAGTTATAAAACTGGTAAATCCTGTTGTTTTTGTTGTAGCTGAAACCGAAATTTGGCCTAATTTTTTAAAAAATCTAGCCCAACAGTCTATTCCGGCGATAATTGTTAATGGTCGTATATCTGATAAATCATATAAGCATTACCTGCTGGGCAGGTTTTTTATGCGCCGGATATTATCTTATATTGACTGCTTCAGCATGCAGTCCGCTCAAGATGTAGAGCGAATTAAGGATATTGGCGCACTGCCCCAAAGGGTTAAATTAAGCGGGAATTTAAAATTTGACCGTTTTTTACCGGAAATTGATGAGTCTCAAAAAAATAAATTACGGCTTTCATTAAAAATTGCGCCCGAGGCGTCCATATTTATAGCCGGTAGTACGCATCAGGGCGAGGATGAGATCATCCTAAGCGTATATAGACAATTACTTGCCGATTATCCGAATTTGGTGTTGATAATAGCCAGCAGACACCTAGAGCGCATACCTGATATTGAAAAGCTGACCAAACAGCAGGGATTAAGTTTTGTGCGCAAATCAAAGATAGAAGAATTCTCTGCTTGTGCATCTGTAATTTTATTGGATACTATAGGCGAATTGAGCAAATTATATAGTATAGGCGCTATTGTTTTTATAGGCGGAAGTCTGGTTCCTGTTGGCGGGCATAATGTGCTTGAGCCTGCCGCCTATGGACATCCCGTATTATTCGGCCCTCATATGAGTAATTTTACATATTGTGAACAGTTGCTTAAGGATGCAGGGGCAGGTATTACGGTAAATAATGTTGACGAATTAAGAAAAGCGGCTCAAAAATTGCTAGATGATACGGCATATAGGGAAAAATTGGGCGAGGCTGCAAAACTGGTAGTACAGCAAAATCGCGGAAGTACAAAGCGGACATTTAACCTTATTGAAAAATATCTTATAGATAAATCATGAAAAACAAGAAAACAGCAGTGGAATGGTTAACTCATTTGGATAGTAGTTTTTTAGGTAAATTAATTTTACTGCCTTTAGTTCCCTTGTCTTATTTATTTTGTATATTGGTTACTATCAGGGCTAGGCTGTATAAATGGGGGATAATAAAGGCGGATGAATTAAAATGCAGGGTTCTTTGTATTGGTAATATTACCAGCGGGGGTACGGGTAAGACGCCAATGGTAAAGCTTTTGGCCGGTAAATTAGCTTCTCAGGGGATAGCCGTGGCTATTGTAAGCCGCGGTTATAAAGGAGGCTCTGAAAACAAGACTCAGTTGGTCTCCAATTATAAACAGATTTTAAAAACCGCCGCAGAGGTTGGCGACGAGCCGTATTTATTAGCGCGCCAATTACCCGGTATTCCGGTAGTAGTAAGTAAGATCCGTTATCGGGCTGGAATGTATACCTATCTAAAATTCAAGCCTCAGATTATTATTATGGATGACGGATATCAGCACCTTAAAATGCGCCGGCAGGTAAATATAATGGTGATTGACGCAACCAATCCCTTTGGAAACGGGTATCTGCTGCCGCGGGGGACGCTGAGAGAACCCTTGAGAGCGCTTGAGCGGGCGAACATCTTTTTAATAAATAAAACCGATTTAGTAGAAGATATAGCGCCGATAACAGCTAAATTAAAAAAATACAATTCCACCGCAGCGATACTTACCGGTAAATATCAGCCGATAAATCTTACCAAATTGGGAGATGACGACTCATACTCGCTTGAATGGTTAAGGGGCAGAAAAATGGTTTGTTTTTGCGGAATTGGGAACCCTGATTCATTTTTCAGTCTGCTGGAAAAACTGGGTACAGATATTGCCGAGCGGATAAAATTCCCTGATCATTATTATTATAGCGCGGAGGATTTAAAAAAAATAGAGGACAGGGTAATTTATCACCGGGCGGAAGCCCTTATTACCACTGCGAAAGATGCGGTAAGAATCATAGACAATATTCCCGATTCTATTCCCTTATTAGTTTTGAATATAGAGCTTAGAATAAGCGCCGAACAAGATGATGCAGATAAAGCTTGGAAGCTTATTGTCGGGGATATTTAGCATTTATATTTCATGAGGTTACCCCGAATAGTTTGGGCGCAATAGTGAAACCGACATTTTATGTCAAGTCGAACTCGTCCCTGAACCCGACTACAACAACTCTGAGACTGTGTCGCAATACGATTTTTTGTTATTCCCGTGAAAATGGGAATCCATAACCCATTGAAGAAAACTGGACTAACACTTTTGCGGGAATAACAGAATAAGTAAATCTGTAAGTTACGACACAGCCTCTTTAGCTCAGAGACGACACAGAATACCGAATTAATGCTTTTTGCATGCAGTTGCTGCATGCCTGTTCCGCTCGACTCTTACAACGACTTATTCCTTATAAATCCTACCTGTTACAAGGAACAAGTCCTGCTGTTGCACAAACTTTAGACGTGATGATGCGCAATGTGATGAAAATCCGGAATCTCATAAATAACCATACCAACCATCATAAGCAAAATAGCAAGGCACAACACCGCAACCGGTAGTGCGTGAAATATAAGCACATACATTAAACCTTCGCTTATCATGATACATTCACCTGCCTTTCTGATACACCTTTTTTATTTTTTAACCCTTTTCCCTTGATTGATTTTTTGGGTCATTGGTCAATCTTTGGTTAATAACTCAGCCCTTTTATCTCCTCTACTAATAAGAGACAATGCAGCGCTAATTATTCCAGACGTTTGGGTTGTAAATTCCAGAAGCGTTTAAGCTGAATAATTTGGGCTAAAGGCTTAAGGTAGGATGTTACTGATAACGTAAGTTCGGTATAATAGGTTTTTTAGCGGATTTAAAAAAGAATTTTTCACACAAAGACGCAAAGGCACAAAGAATACAAATAAGTTAATCAATTATGCCGAACTCACGTTAAAAATAGCGCCCTACCATCCGAGCCCAGCCTTTTTTTAGAACTACTTCAAGATTATCTATGGAAATAGCCTCGCCATCTTCCGGTAATTGCTCAAGAATTTGATTGCGATCAAGGACTTCCGTTTTCTCCGGCACATTATTTTTTCTTATAATCGCTCTTATATCATCAGCATCAAAAGCTAAATTATTACCGGCAATACCAAAGTCACGGCGCAAACCGGAACAGCGAACAATATAAACATCATTAAAGGCCTCCAGTAACGCCCGAGCTACCTGTACAGCCGTAGATGAACGATTAACCCGCCCGCTCAAATGCACGGAAATAACTCCCCCGTCATTTAATCGCAGGCCCGCCATTTTATAAAATTCCCTGCTGTGTAATATCGCCTCTTGAATACTATAAGGCGAGGGAATATCCATAACGATTAAGTCATATTTTTTGGAGGAATTCATCAAAAAATGCTTGCCGTCGTCTACCACTAAATTCCAGTTTTTAATCTTTGATATCTTATTGCGAGAGCCGAAAATTTCTTTACTGGCATAAGCCATGACCGGATCAATCTCAACTACAGTAACATGCGCAGCTACCGGCGCGGTATACTTAACCGTAGTTAAAGAACCGCTGCCCATAATAAGCACCTCCGGCGAGCTATACAATCTGGCCGGCAGACCGGCTACAAAATAATTTATCCTGGTTAATTTTCTGCTGTTAAAATTCTGCAGTCCATCCAGAAAAAGCCGCACTGTGTTTTTTCCGGTTTTAATGATATCTATTTGTTGATAAGGTGAATAAGCGCTGAATACATATTTCGGATTACTGTATCTGTGGCGTTTTTCATAAACATATTCCGTACTGCTGCGCTTTAAATTGCCCCAGAACAAAGCTAGTATGAAAATAATAAATCCGGTAGCGATTATAACTCTAGGTTGTTCTAAAAGCAGGGCTACTGTAACCGACAAAAGGAAATAATAAATTATCATTAAGGGCAAGGCGCCGTAAGAAGAGATTAACATAATAAGAGATATGCCCAAAACAGTACCCAGCGCCCCAATTGTATACATTATCCTTAAACTGTTCGGGGAGGAATCTTCAGAAATAAATTTAGGCAGGAAAATGCTGTAGAAAGCCGATATAAGAAAAGATATAACGAACAAAAAGCAAAGCAACGACCAGCCGCGACCGCCTAACTCATATATTCTACAGGTTAAAAACCTGATAGACCAAGGCAGGCTTAAATGAAAAATCAGGGTAAGGTAAGCATAAAATTTTAGGCTGGCAGCTGATAGGAAATCAGAAATCAAATACCCCAAAGACCAACCGGAAAAATAAGCGGCGCTTACTAATACTATAACCAATTCCTCGCCGTATAAGATCGAGGTAATCTCCCTGATCATAATAAACTGAATAACTGCGAGATTTATTCCGCATAATAACAATACAGCATAGCGCTTTAAACCCTTTGTGGCAGCTATCATAAGATTATAATAATGTAAGGTTATATAATATTCTATAAGACTGCTTTATTTCGCTTCTCAGTTCGGTGCGGGTTGATAAGTTGATGCTTGGTCTATCCCAAGACCGAAGAATCTGCCCGCATATGTGAGTAGGCCGCATATTTAGATGTTGGCTTGTCTTACGCCGAAACGGTTAAAGACGCCCTTGGCGCTTTCGGCGCAAGACAAGCCAACATAATAGATGCGCTCTTAGCACAAGGATAACACGGAAGTTTTTTTTGTCAATTTTATTGTGAGCCGGTATACTGTTTTGTGAGCCTTTGGGTATAATTTTTAGGTCATACTAAATTTGGGCGTAGTCCGCTACCTGCGGCGCGTTATGTTTTTTAGGAATTGTAGGAGCGCCATTCTTGGCGCGACAGATTCGCTGCAAGATGCCGCTCCTACAGTTGACGCTAACGGCAGCCTAATTTACAGCTATTTCAGTTTGAGCCTTGACCATATCTACAATCGGCAGCACCGGAGCATCCTTACCCAGCAGAAAATTAGCGACTTCCTGCGGATATGAGCGGTAACGCAGCCTTACTGCTACCTTCAACTTACCCGCAGCATCAGCCGGAACTACAAAGCTATATATACTGGTCGCTGAGCCTTTAGGCGGAATTGTGTTGTTGTAGTCAAAGCGCACCACTTCCCAAGGTTTAATTGTATGCTTGTTTTCCGCATCCATGGCATAGGCATGAAAGATAATAGTGTCCGGCTCCAATTTGTGTTCTTTATCCAGCCAGCCGGAATGCAGTATTGTTTTATCTTTCGTGTCGGTAACTTTTACTTCCAACCACATCTGACGTACTTCAGTAAGGCTTGTTGGCAGATTATGTCCGGCGGCTATATTGGTTACTTTAACCCTAACTTTACCCAATTTGCCTGCTTTCAACTCTTTTGGCGGAATAATCTCCAATTTGGCGGCGCTTTGTAAGCGTTTTTTAGCCATATCGGCATGTTTTGGCGCGCCTAAAAGAGCAGGTACGGTAAAATTGGCGCCTACAAAGTAGTGGCTGGCAACATGCTCGCGCATGGGTCCGTTATTGGCCGCTTTACCCGGATGTTTTACTTTTTTAAGTGTTCTGGCCGTTTCTATGGCGTCTTCAATGGTAGCCATATGACAGTCCTGACATACTATCCCGTTTTGGGCATAGACCGAATTTTTCCACTCGTCATAAGTGCGTTCAATCGGGAAATTATTAAGCGGATGAAAAACATGATGGCAATTACCGCATAATTTGGCTTTGGTATGCAATTCTGAATAGGCGGTCTTATGAAAATCTGATTTGGCGTCTTTATATGGACCGCGTTTTATATCGCCCGGCTCTATTATAAAAGTAGCGTTATGAGGTTCATTGCTTTCTGTATCTTTATATGTAGCCTCCCTTATACTGTGGCACACATCGCACTGCACACCGTGCTGGGCTATTTCGCTTATATCATAATCGCCCTTCTCATCACGCAAAAGAATCTCTTCAGATGTTACGCCAATAGCTGTATGGCAGCCGGCGCAAAGCTTTTCGGTCAACCCTCCGGTTTCTTTGTTACCCAAGCGCCATAGGGCTTGAAAGACCGGATCATGCCAGGCATTAGAGTGCATTGAACCTTTCCATTGATTATAAATCTCGGTATGACATTCCTTACAGGTATCAGGCGAGGTAAAATCAGTAGATTTTACGGCTTTGCCGGTGTGAGTATTCATCAAAGAAGGATAAAATGGATATTTTTCGTGGTCATAGTCAAGCTCAGGCTTTTTTTCTGACTTATGCTCATGTTCATCATGTTCATGATCATCTTTTTCATACCCGCTGGCTTTAGCTGTTGCGCCAGTTACTAACAACAAAGCAAGTATTAGCGGTAAATAATATATCTTTTTCATTGGGTTGTCCCCTTAACCCGAATAATTCGGGAGTTAGTCTGATGCAATGGTTACCTTTTTGAAATTAGAGGCATATTACGCTTCCAATCAAAACTTTGTAAAATGCAAACCGTATTTTAAGGATGTTGGTTAAATCATCATTCAGCGGAAAAATAGCGTTTTAATAGTCCTTCCAGCATACTGGCATGGCGCGCCTCATCTTGGGATGATTCGCAAAAAAAGGTATATGCCGCCTCACAGCCTGCTTCTTTAGCCCGTTTGGCAGCTTTAGCTTTTTTCTCGCTTGCCATACGCTCGCCTGAGAGCATTTTCTCCAGATTTTCTTTAATACTAGGTGAAATTTTTCCATTAAGTTCAGCAAATCTGGCAGCATGAGCGGCCTCTTCCCATGCAATATCCTTTAGGATAGCGGCTGCTTCCGGGTGCCCCTGCTGTTGGGCTTGCCGCGCCATAGCCAGATACAGGCCGACCTCGCTGGTCTCTCCTTTAAAATTTCGTTCAACAGCCTCCTCTACAATAGTACCTTTGGTACAGCCGCATACATTTTCTGACATTTTTCATATCTCCTTTTGTTTTGGTTGGTTGATTTTACTTAATGCAATTGTCATTCTTAAGGCCAAAGGCCGAAGAATCTACTCGCATATGGGGGGGGCGGATTCTTCACTGCGCTCCGCTTCGTTCAGAATGACAGTTGTATTAAGTCAGCAATGTTGGGATACCCCCTCCCCTGTAGCAAATTTACATGAATTGCTTGATATATAGCAACATTTAGCATGGTAACACAAAACTATACATTACCACACTGGTTATGTTTTTGGGTAAAAAAATACTTATTCGGTAAATCTGTTACTTTTCTATCGCCATTACTGCTAGTTTATCTAAGGTAGTATGACTCAAGGTCTTTTCTAAATTATCTTTTATATTGCGCCAGACTTGATGTACAGGGCAGGTCTTATCCCTAGCGCAGAAACCGGAACGAATCAGGCATTTATTTAAATAAATCGGCCCTTCAACGGCGGTAATAATATCCCACAGGCTGATATCCGCCGGCGATTTCTTTAAGCTAAAGCCTCCCTTTACTCCCCGATGAGAATTAACCAATCCTTGAGCAAGCAATGGCTGCATAATCTTTATAAGAAAAGCCGGTGTAATCTGTTGAGTCCGGCAGATATCACGTTTACTGACCACGCTTCCCACAGGAAGGCCTGCCATATATAATAGCGCTCTTATAGCGCATTCGCTTGCTTGGGATATAACCATAAATTATGACTTAATTTAATGATGACCAACATAGTAATAATTTAATCCTGTTTTGTTTATTTGTCAAGCTTTTTTTTAATTGTATCTGCAAAATGTTTGTTTTTTTTTGTAACAGGAACATATCTTTGCAAGATATTAAAAAAATCACTTTACTTTTGCAAATTACATGGTAATATATTATTCGTAGATTTGAAAAATAGATAATGGATAAAGTGTTGTCAGCGGGCTTTTAAGTGTAAGCTTTTTGGCCTGTACTTTTTATAATGTCCTCGTAAAAACGGGGAACGGGAATTCAGATTGAAAAAATGGATTCCTGTTCCCCGTTTTCACGAGAACAAGCTTCACGGGAATGACAGGAAGGCTCCGTTACGACACAGGCGCTTAGCCCGTTAAGGCGGCAGGCGGACGTTATAGACTTATGCTGTAAGTTCCTTAGCAATTATGGCGTGTTGCAACGTGCAGGGGGGGGCAAGCCTAACCCCTACACTGATTAGCACCCGGCGCTTAAAGCAATTGCAGCTTGCGGTGGGTCCGCAACTATCAAATACGTACGTCCAGCATATTTTTTAGGCTCTTTTATAATACAGGCTTGACCCACCCTACATTTTAAAACAGGGTTTGCGTAACATGAGTTAATTATATTTATAGCGGTCATAAAAGTATCTATTAATTGAGTTTATTTTTCTTGACAGTTTTTAATAATATTGTTATACTGTATAGCTTGGAATTGTTTTACCCTCAGCATCTTAGGAGTCAAGTAAGAATAAGTTGTGCATTTTGGCGTTAAAATTGGAGTTAGATTTCTAAACTAGCTAAAAAAACAAAATTTGAGAACTAGCAATAATAATTCGATACTTTTGCTTTTTTGAAGATCGTTTGGATATGACTTAGAAGATTAGATGCTAAAATGTGGAAGTTGTTTTTACTTGACTCCTTAGAATAAGGAAGCTAAAAAATAAATTTTGGGAGGGAGGTAAGTTTTTTGCCGGAAGTGAAAGTTAGAGAAGATGAACCATTTGAAAATGCGTTGCGTAGATTTAAAAAACAATGTGAAAAAATGGGTGTTCTGACTGAGATAAAAAAACGCGAACATTACGAAAAGCCAAGTATGAAACGTAAACGTAAAGCTCTGGCAGCTAAAAAGAAAAGCATGAGAAGGGCAAATAGCAGGTAAATCGCCTGCTATGGCAGTATTTAGAGTTGATTTTTTAAAAAGATTAACTCGCCGCAAGTTGTAGAATATATCTTATTGTCATTTCCTTGATAGGCGGTAATCAAGTATTTTAATGTTTAGGAATTCCAAAATTGCGCCTAAACTATTTACAGGGCAGTTCCCGCTTGTTCGTAAGGGTCAGTGACCCAAGGCTAACAGGGGGACGGCTTTTCTTAGGAGCTGTCACGAAATAAATTGTGCGTTTTAGCGCTAAGATTTAGATTAGATAAATGTACAAGTTCTTTCGTGACAGTTCCTTAGATGAGCTTATTTATAAATAATCCATATAAATATATCTATCTTCTAAGTTGTTTATAATTAAGATGGATTTTTGCCTATTAAGGGGATGGCGGCTTGAGATCCCGTCCATGTAACTGTAACTCTTGTCTTAGGATTATTTAATACAATGTATTTGAATATAAAAGTCTCTGGAAAAGATATAAGACGCCTTGAATAATTAGAAAGTTAGCTCAAAACGTAGGGATGCAAAAATTTTAATTACAGATATACCGTATTTAAGAGGATTATTTTTTACATATAATGCAGGTACTAAGCAATAAGTTAAGTTTTCTGTATGGCAGTGTTTTTTATATTAAGCGTTTTATGTAAAGATATTTACCGGGGTTTTGTAACCTCAATTTTCATTTTTAGGTCAACCAATTCTCATAATCAATCCGGCTGGTATTAAAATCAAATTAAGTTTATTCTGAAGCTCGGTAACAAATATGTCATGTTGGATAATTTGCCGCTTTCTTGTAAGTATAGGAAATTCTTTTTTTCTTTTGTAGATGCGGGTTTTTAAACCCGCGCTATGGCCGAGCCTTTTGGTCGGTATCTACAGTTATGCGTTGCCGGATACTCAAATCCAGCCACTTTGATAGGTGTCAGATTTTAGAATCCGACGCCACAAGTCCGCACTAGGCAGGCGAGCTAATTTAAGTTTTTGTTCTTCCCTAAACAATGTTACGCAAAAATAATAAGGACATTGCCACGTCTAGCGAGTGTGTCATAATGAATAAATTATTCTTTATCTGTCATTCCCTGATAAGTGGGAATCCAAATTTGATGCTCTTATAAAAAAGTCAAAAAACATCATAAATAATCCGTATTTCTTGTAGTGTTTCAACCTAAAAGCATGTAGCTAACAACAGGTTACATGTTTTTTAAATTGAGAGAATAAACGCATAGAATAGTCGTGTCAAAATTTTATGTTTAGGAATTTGAAAACAGCGCTACATTAACCTGAGAGTATAGGAAATCCGATTTTATCCCTTTGTAGCCGCGGGTTTTTAAACCCGCCCCATAGCCGACCTTAAAGGCCGGCATCTACAGTGTGCGATATGCTCAGCTTGACATAAAGTAAGTTGTTTGGAATGCGCCCATGTTTTTGCGGTTCCATAAAAATACGTTCAGAAAATAGGGAGGCAAGTTTGAAGTTAAAAGAAATTTATAAGTCGGCTGTAGATTTGGGAATAAAAGCTGATCCCAGAGGCCGGCGGAGAATTAGTAAAGGACTGGATAACGCTAAAAAAGAATACAATGAAGCCAAGCCTAAAGATAAAGCTTATTTAGATAATGATAAATTGATAAATCCCTATGCCGATACCAGAATACTCTACGGAAAGGATGATCTTGAGGTTAAGAATATTTTGGTAGGTATAGATATAGAAGTTGGAGAAATACTTTTAGCTGACCGCCTGATACAAAAGGGTAAGAAAATCGACTTGGTTATAGCTCATCATCCTGAAGGACGGGCTATGGCCGCATTTCATGAAGTAATGCACATGCAGGCTGATATTTTAAACAAATTGGGCGTACCTATAAATGTAGCTGAGGGAATTTTAAAAAAACGCATAGACGAGGTGGGAAGGCGCGTAATGCCGGTGAATCATAATCGGGCGGTGGATGCCGCTAAGCTTTTGGATATCCCGTTAATGTGCATTCATACTCCGGCGGATAATCACGTTACCTCTTACCTGCAAAATTTAATGGATGAAAAACAGCCTGATACTATTGATGAGGTATTGGATATTATCATGGATATTCCTGAGTATCAAAGGGCGGCTGAAAATAGTTGCGCGCCTAAGATACTAGCCGGCGGAAAAAGCAACCGTTGCGGTAAGGTCTTTGTGGATATGACCGGCGGCACCGGCGGCAGCAAGGAGGCCTTCCAGAAATTAGCCCAGACCGATATCGGCACAATAGTTGGTATGCACATTGGCGAGGAACACTTAAAGGAAGCCGAAAAAAACCATATAAATGTACTAATTGCCGGACATATGCCAAGTGACAGCCTAGGTATAAATTTGCTGTTAGATAAAATCTTCCAGAACGAAAAAATGCAGATTATAGAGTGTTCCGGTTTTCGGCGGGTGGAACGCACTGTATCTGATTAACGGATATGCGTTGGTTTAAGCTGTCATTCTTAAGGTCGAAGTCCGAAGAATCTCCCCCCGAACAGCGAGCAGATTCTTCACGGAGTTTATCCTCGAGCAAAGCAAAGGGCTTCGCTTCATTCAGAATGACATACCGTAAGCTGACAACATAGGGGGACAAGCCGCCTCCCCTGCAAAAATTTATTTGGGTTTAAAAATCCGCCGCTACAAAAAAACGGAAATTCCGATACAATTTAACTATTTTCATAATGAGTAGAATTCCCGAGTATACAATACATGAAATCCGTCAGCGTTGTGATATCATAGAGCTGATAGGCTCATATATCTCATTGAAAAAAAAAGGCAATTCTTATCATGCCTTATGCCCTTTTCATACTGAGAAAACACCCTCGTTTGTAGTCAGTCCGGCCAAGCAAATCTATCATTGCTTTGGCTGCGGAGCCGGTGGAGATGTTTTTGGCTTTATCGTAAAGCAGCATAATATTTCCTATTATGAGGCTATAAAGATTTTAGCGGATCGCAGCGGGGTCAACCTGCCTACAAAAGCGCAATCTAAGCAGGAGCTGAAAAAATTAGAAGAAAAAGAGCAGTTATATAAGATAAATGAATTAGCGGTAAAATTCTATAAAAATAACCTGCAAAGTGAAAAAGGCAAAAGCGTTAGGGAATATTTAATTAAGCGGAGCGTATCTAAGGTATGCGTTGATACTTTCAACTTAGGCTATGCCCCTGACGGCTGGAATACATTATTAGCATATATGGTGAATAAAGGAATAAGCCAAGCTCAGCTGCTACAAGCCGGCCTGATTATTCAGCGTAATAATGGCGGCGGTTATTATGACCGCTTCAGATCACGATTAATATTTCCTATATATAATATTAAGGGCAAAGTAATTGGTTTTGGCGGACGATGCCTGGAAGATAGTAAACTCCCTAAGTATTTAAACTCTCCCGATACAATTATTTATCATAAGGGCCATGAATTCTATGGTATGAATTTGGCTCGTAATGAGGTAATAAAGCAGGGCACGGCTATTATTGTGGAGGGTTATTTTGATCTGATCAGCGCACATCAGTATGGCTTTACCAATGTGGTCGCTACTTTGGGTACGGCGCTTACCCAAAGACAAGTAAGGCAGCTTCGGCAGTGGGCAAAGACGGTTATCATTTTTTTTGATTCGGACAGCGCCGGCATATCGGCGGCTATGAGGAGCTGGAATACTTTTTTGGATAGTAACCTGCGGGTTAAGGTTGCCTCTTTGGATACCGGCGGCGATCCTGATAGTTACCTTAAAGAGCATGGAGCGGATGCCTTTTTAAATTGTATAAAACAAGCTGATAATTTAATAGATTTTGTAATTAAGCAGTCTTTAAAACAGGCTAAGCTGGATACAGTTGACGGTAAAATAGAATGTTTAAACAAAATATTGCCTACTCTTGCCAGTATAAAAAACCAAATTGAGCGAACCAGTTATTTAAACAAACTCTCAGCGCGCTTACAAATTGGCGAAGGGCTTTTGTTGCAGGAATTAAGAAAAGTTGTGCAATTGGGCAAGCGCCGGTTAGAAAAAACAAAACCCCTATCTCAAAAGCCTATTGGTCAAGCGGTGGAATTAGCCGAAAAGATGCTTTGTATTTTAATACTTTCTCAGCCTGAAGTACATAAATTGGTGTTTGATAAACTAGATAGCGATGATTTTTCCTCATCCGTTTATGCCTGTATTTTTCAAGCGCTGAAAAAAATAAAGCAAGCCGGAAAAAAAATAGAACCAACTGAAATTATTAGTCAATTACAAGATGAGGATGCTCGCGCCTTTGTCTGTTCTGCAAGTATACAAGACGAAGGTTACGACGATTTTAATAAAATAGCGATTGATTGTATTAATGCGATAAATAAAAATAAATTAAAGGCAAAATTAAAAAAATTATATCAACGATTCATATCAGAAGGCGATCAACAGGCGCTGAAAGAATATGATACTTTAGCAAAAATGATGAAACCGGAGAATTTACCCGTTGTTGCATAATAAATTTGATAAATTTGATCGTATCGGAAATTACATTTTTTACCTTTGTAGCCGCGGATTTTTAAATCTTAATGCTGTTGACTTAAGGTAGTCGTCATTCTGAACGAAACGGAGTGGAGTGAATAATCTACTCGCTTGCAGAAGCGGGAGATTCTTCACTGCGCTTACGCTTCGTTCAGAATGACAGGTAGTTATTAGATAAGAGCTTCCTTGGTTTATTATATTGTTTTGTCAAAATTTTGGTATGATCTTGCCGAAATTTATGAATAAAGTGCGGAAAGGAAATTTATTTTATGGAAGAAACTAAAACAGCAGAACTAAAACAACTTATTTCAATCGGCAAGGAAAAGGGTTTTCTTACTTACGATGAAGTAAATGATATTCTACCCTCTGAAATAGTCTCCTCCGAACAATTAGATGATGTATTCAGTATGTTTATGGCGATGGATATAGATATTGTGGATACAGCCGCAGAAGATCAACAATTACGTGAAGAACGAGTGGTTGACAAAAAAATCGTACTGGAGGTTGAGGATGATTGTGTGGGGCGTACTGATGATCCGGTTAGAATGTACCTAAAAGAAATGGGTTCAGTATCCTTACTTACCCGCGAAGGCGAGGTAATTATCGCTAAAAAAATAGAACGCGGCCGTAAAATAGTTGAAAAAGTGATTACTCACTCACCAGTTACTGCCAAGGAAATCATATTTCTTAAAGAAAGATTACAACTAGGCAAAATCAGCGTTAATTATATATTAACTAATGACGATAGTGATGATGATGATGATTTATCCGGGCGCAATAGTGAAGAACGCATAAAAGAACGATTCATTGCACCTGCCGAACAGTTAGAACGGTTAGACGAGGAAATTACTTATTTAAATAAAATCCTTTCAGAAGATGAGCTAAACCAAGATGAAAGGAAAACACTCTTTGCTACTTTAAAGAGAAGGCGCGCTCAGAGTGTAAGGATCATCAAGTCCATAAATTTCAATGCAGCTCAAATCGACCGTTTTGTCAAAAAAGTTAGAGGCCTGATGACGAAAATGAATAAGCTGCATGAGGAAATAGAGAGCTATCAAAATGAGCTTACTATAAGTATCAGCGAACTGCGCCAATTAGTCGGGGCATGCGCTATTGGCGAGGTGGTAGATACTCATGGGTATTCATATGAAAAACTTACTTGTATAGACAATGCTATAAGAAGAGTTGAAGATAATATCAGGCAAAGCGAAATGGATGCGGGCGCATCTACCTTGGAATTAAGAAAAGTCCTGCATAATTTAAGGGTAGGAGAAAGAGAAGCAGAAATGGCTAAGCGGGAATTGGTAGAAGCCAACCTGCGTTTAGTGGTCAGTATTGCTAAAAAATATACCAATCGCGGCTTGCAGTTTTTAGATTTGATACAAGAAGGCAATATCGGTCTTATGAAAGCCGTAGATAAATTTGAATACCGGAGAGGATATAAATTCAGTACCTATGCAACTTGGTGGATCAGGCAGGCGATAACCAGAGCTATTGCAGATCAGGCGCGTACTATTCGTATACCGGTACATATGATTGAAACTATCAATAAACTTATCAGAACCTCGCGTCTTTTGGTACAGGAAATGGGCAGGGAACCTACTCCTGAAGAAATCGCCGAAAAAATGCAATTACCGCTGGATAAGGTGCGTAAAGTAATGAAGATTGCGCAAGAACCTATTTCACTGGAAACCCCTATCGGGGAAGAAGAGGACAGCCATTTGGGGGATTTTATTGAGGACAAAAGGGTTGTATCTCCTATGGATGCCGTGATTAAACTTAATTTGAATGAACAAACCGACGAGGTTTTATCTACTTTAAGTTACCGTGAGGAAAAAGTCTTGCGCATGAGATTTGGAATTGGGGAGCCTTGCGAGCATACCTTGGAGGAAGTCGGTCAGAGTTTTGATGTTACCAGAGAGCGAATCAGGCAGATTGAAGCAAAAGCGCTGCGCAAACTAAGGCATCCCAGCAGAAGCAAGCTGTTAAAAAGCTTCGGCTATTAGGAAATTGGCCGTAGAGTTTCTTGCAAAACAACAGTCATTCCCGAATGCTTTTATCGGGAATCCTGTACAGCGGTTTCTTAAAATGTATACATTCATTTTGTCATTCTTGAACGAAGCGCAGCGCAGTGAAGAATCTCCCGCATCCATATGCAAGCGGATTCTTCGGCCTACGGCTTCAGAATGACAAAAATGGATAACTTTACTATAGGTAGTAACTTGGCGGTAATTATAGAAATCTCCAAAAACTTTGCGATTAATATATTGAAAGTGTAAAATTAATATGTTATGCTTTCGTTAAATTGACGTTATTATTAGGTTTGGGCGTGTTTAATGCACAAATTTTAGGGGCCCATAGCTCAGTTGGTAGAGCCACCGGCTCATAACCGGTTGGTCCCAGGTTCGAGTCCTGGTGGGCCCACCAATTTTTCCTCTAATTATACAGGCGCCTTGAAAAATTAGGAATTTAGTTCAATATCATCCTGATATTAGAAGATAAGATCAATTTTTCAAAATGCCCATATGTACCTGCTTAAAGAGACTTATCGCCAACTAGCGAAAATATTTTAAATTTTTCAAGTTGATATTTTATAGTTTATTGATAAAAATGGGGGTAGCGACCAACGGAAGCGTAGGGGGAATTCCCCTGAATTGGCTTGGGCGACACGCCCCTAAAAGGTAGCCTAAATGGGGGTCATTTTAAATCAGATTTTACCAATTTTAGATGCTGTCGCCCCCGCATCCTGGGCACAGAGCTGGGATAATGTCGGGCTGCAATTAGGCGACCCTGATGCTGGAATCCGTAAGATTCTGATTTGTCTGGATATTGTACCATCAGTCATAAACGAGGCAGCTGAATCCGGCGCTCAGTTAATAATAAGTCATCACCCGTTATTTTTTAAGCCATTATCCCGCCTTAATTTTCGCTCATCTACTGCAAATCTAATACGCCGGTTGATAAAAGCCGAGCTGAATGTATACACAGCTCATACCAACCTGGATGCCGCACCGGATGGAGTAAATGATGTTCTGGCGGATATTATAGGCTTGGATAATAAAGAAGTTTTATCTTCCCAAAAAGAAGAATTATATAAAGTGGTGGTTTTTGTTCCCGAAGAAGATGCTCTCAGGGTTTATGATGCCATGACTAGGGCGGGCGCCGGCAATATAGGCTCGTATTCTCACTGCTCTTTTTGGCAAAAAGGTATTGGAACCTTTAAGCCGAATGCTAGCGCTAAGCCTTATATAGGCGATAATGACAAAATAAATCGCGTATCAGAAATACGAATTGAAAGTATTATAAATAAACAAAAACTTAGCTCGGTTATGCGGGCAATATATCGTGTGCATCCATATGAAGAGGTAGCTTGCGATATATATCCGGTTAAAACTTGGGGTAAATTGTGCGGGATAGGCAGAATCGGTATTTTAAATAGCGCTGTATCACTGGAGAAACTCTCGCTTGACCTTAAAAAGAAATTAAGCTTACCGGCGCTAATATTGGTTGGCAATAAAAAGCAGATGATTAAACGAGTGGCAGTATGCAGCGGCAGCGGCGGTGATTTTATCACTCAGGCGAAAACAGCGGGAGCGCAGGTATTGGTTACCGGTGATATAAAATATCACCAGGCGATGCTGGCGCAGGCACAGAAGCTGGCAATTATTGATGTTGGACACTATTATTCAGAACTGCCCATTGTAGATAAATTAACTAAAAAGCTGACCAAATGTTTTAAAGAAGCAAATCTGTCGGTTGAGGTAATCGCAGCTCATAGTCAGGCAGACCCATTTTGTTTTATAAGCGACGAGGGATATGTAAGTGAGTCAGAATCTGGAAATACTAATTAACCTACAAGATATTGATTTAAAACTTATTGACTATGATAAGCAAATTGCTGCTGTATTAGGCGCTATAGAAAGGGAGAAACAGCAGCAGTTGGATTCGCAGCAAGAGTTTAATCAGCTTAAAGATAAGCAAGAAGATATAAAAAAACAACATAGAAAACTTGAACGCAATCTGGATGTTAAAGATGCGGAAATTAAAAAATATAAAAATCAGTTAATAAGTGTAAAAACAAACCGTGAATACCAAAGCTTACTGCATGAGATACAACAGGCGCAAGAAACCATCAATCAAGAAGAAGAAGAAATCCTTAACTTAATGGAAGCAGAGGATAATCTGCGGAAAGAATTAAAGTCTCATAAGGATAAATTAGCTCTTGAAAAAAAAGAGATTGAACTCCAAATAAAAAAACAACAGCTTATTTTGGGCGAGCATAATAAAAACAAACAAAACCTGCAAGCAAAACAAGATGATTTAAAAAAAAAACTGGATGCGGATTTACTTAAACAATATCAAAATCTGGTAGAAAAGAAGGCTGGAACCGCAATAGTTGAAGTAAAAGATGCAGTATGTCAGGGATGCTTTATTCATATAACCCCACAAGTATATGAAGAGGTAAAAAAAAGAAAAAAAATTTATTCTTGTTCTAACTGCCAGCGAATTATTTACACAAAACGACACAACATTGTGGTAAAGACAACTTAATAATATTAAATAGTATGGATAAATTAACTATATATATAGATGGATGCTCTAAGGGTAATCCGGGGGATGCCGCATCTGCGGCTGTATTATATGATGAAAATGGTGAAGCGCTGCATGAAGCCGCCCGCTATCTTGGCAAGGCGACTAATAATGTAGCCGAATATAATGCTTTGCTCCTGGCTTTAGAGAAGGCCGCTTTGTTTTCTGTAAAGGAGATTCAGATATTTTCAGATTCTCAATTATTGGTAAGACAGTACAATGGTCAGTATAAGATAAAAAACAGAGCGTTACAAGCGCTTAGTATTAAAGTAAGAAAACTGGTTAGTAATTTTGATAAAGTGGTTATAACCCATATTACCAGAGATAAAAACGAAGAAGCTGACGCTTTGGTCAATAAAGCAGTAAAAGAAAAAAGTGATTTTGATTTATACTGCAAAAGTTCATAAACTATGGTTTGTAAGCATATGTTTCGGGGTGTCCCGCCCCGAAACATACGCTACTTTCGGATACATATTATCTGGTTTCGGGATGAAACATCCCGAAATATAAAATCAGACCTCAAATTGGCGTCGAATTTGACAATCTTACGCCACGAATAAGTTGCATGAACATGGCCTATGTTTAAGAACGCATAAAAGCAGCCCAGATGATCGCCGGTACTCTTTTTGTCGATGTTTTGGTTTGTCGTTAAACCTAAACATGTATATATATGAGTGCGGGAGGAAAGTCCGAGCTCCGCAGGGCAGAGCGCTGGGTAACGCCCAGTGGGGGAAACCCTAAGGAAAGTGCCGCAGAAAACATACCGCCTAAGCAAGCCCCTTGGGGTTGCCGGTAAGGGTGAAAAGGTGCGGTAAGAGCGCACCAGCAGGAGAGGCGACTCTCCTGGCTTGGTAAACCCCGCTTGGAGCAAGACCAAATAGGGAAACGTTGTAGGACTGCCCGTCCGATGTTTCCGGGTAGGTTGCTTGAGGTATCAAGTAATTGATACCCTAGATAAATGATCATCATTCAAAGTGATAACTTTGAAAACAAAACTCGGCTTACGGGCTGCTTATTGCGTTCTTTTATTTCCATTTAAAACTACCACATTCTACCCCCCCCCCCCAAACCCCCTTCCTAAGAACTTTATTTTAAGGAATTTGGTTGGCAGCACATGTTATCTTGCAACAACATTTATAGCTGATCTTATTGTGCCGCCGACCAAATTCCTTAGATTGAAAGTTTTTGGGAGGAGTTTTAAGAACACTTTTTTCAAAAAGGGTTCCTCAAGGTTTTATTCTTTTATAAAATAAGTTAAGCTTACAGTTAATTAGGAGTAAATCTTGCGTCAATTATACTTTGATCATAGCGCTACTACTTTGCCGGATAATGCGGTAATAGCCGGTATGATGCCGTATTTTGAGGAAAATTTTGGTATTCCCGCCAGTATACACAGCTTGGGGCGCAAGGGTAAGGCCGCCGTTGAAAGCGCACGGGAAGAAGTCGCTGCGTTAATTGGGGCATTACCCCAAGAGATTGTCTTTACCAGCGGGGGTACGGAATCTGTAAATTTAGCCCTGTTAGGGGCTGCTTCAGGGTTGGGCGCTAAAAAGCGTATTATTACCTCACAGATAGAGCATCCGGCGGTACTTAGGAGCTGCGCCTATTTAAGTCAAATCGGCTTTAATATCGTTTATCTTCCGGTAAACAAAAAAGGGCAGATAAATCCTCAAGACTTGGCCGACGCCATTACCGCCGATACGGGTTTAATAAGTATTATGCAGGTTAATCATGAAACAGGCGTATTGCAGCCGGTAAAACAAATGGCTAAACTGGCTAAAGATAATGGCATATTATTCCATACTGATGCTGTTGCCGCTGTTGGTAAAATAAATATTAACGTAAGTGAGCTGGGGATTGATTTGCTTTCACTTTCCGGTCACAAAATATATGCCCCTAAAGGGGTTGGAGCGCTTTATATAAAATCCGGTATTAAAATAAATCCCCTGCTGCATGGAGGACATGAAGAACATAATTTGCGCGCCGGTACGGAAAATGTAGCCGCAATAGTCGGGCTGGGCACAGCTTGTGGAATATATAGCGCCAAGATAACGCAAGAAACGGAATATATTAGGTTATTGGCGGATAATCTTTGGGGGAAATTAGACAAGCGTATTGATGGAGTAAGACTGAATGGTCACCCCGAACAAAAACTTCCCGGTATTTTAAGCCTTACATTTAGTGGAGTAAGCGGCGAATCCTTATTGATTAATTTGGATTTGGAGGGTATTATTGTATCTGCGGGCTCTGTTTGCAGCACCGGTTCGCTGGAAACCTCTCATGTATTATTAGCTATGGGCTTACCCGAAAAAGAAGCTCGCTGCACTATTCGTATAAGCCTAGGGCGCAATAATACCGTAAAGGATATAGAAACCTTAGCTGATGCGGTAACTGATATTGTAGGCAGACTTAAATAACTCATGTTACGCAAAGCTTGTCTCTTTGTGTAGGGTGGGTCAAGCTGGTACTGGAAAAGAGTTCCAAATATATATTTAAGTCGATATTATTATAATAGTTGCGGACCCGCCGCCATTGCTTAAGCGCCAAGTGGCGGTGGATTCGGGGTAACTTACCGGCTGTTCGGCGTTCTTCAAATATGTAAGAATACCTATTATATAATACCCCTTAATCCACCCTACGATGGTATTCTTAGATTTTTTTGCGTAACATGAGTTAAATAATTGCCAAGCCCGGCCAACTCGTAACTACAAGCATAAATTATGTCTTCTTTAGATAAAAGCCAAAGACTCGTTAAGGGAGAACGCATTGTTTATATCGGTTTATTGACCAGCTTGCTGCTGACCATACTTAAGGGTATAGGGGGAATAATAGGTCATAGCGGGGCATTAATAGCCGATGCCATACATTCTCTTTCTGATTTTTTGTCGGATATATTGGTGCTTATCGGTTTAAGAGTGGCCGAGCGTCCTGTGGATGAGACTCATCCCTATGGACATGGGCGCATTGAGACCATAGCCACTTTTATTTTGGGCATAATTTTGGGTATGGTCGGCTTTGGGATTGCTTATAAATCGGTTGTAGCTATTATATCAGGCAGTAAATACGATCCCAGTTTAATAGCTTTATTAATAAGTCTGGCATCTATTATAAGCAAGGAGATTCTTTACCGGTATACTATAAAAGTAAGTATACGTATAAACTCTCAGGCGCTGAAAGCTAATGCCTGGCACCATCGATCGGATGCGCTGTCTTCGGTTGCTGTTTTTATCGGGATAGCCGGAGCAAGGCTGAATCCAGCTTGGTGGATTTTAGACCCTTTGGCTGCGGTTGCTGTTGCCCTGCTTATTATTAAAGTAAGCGCTGACATTTGCTGGGGGGCGATGAGCGATTTAGCGGATACTGCGGTAAATAAGGAAACACGCTCTCATATTGAAGAGGCGGTCTGTAGCGTTGCCGGAGTGCTGGGATTACACGGGTTAAAAAGCCGTCATGTGGGCAATGAAATTTTTGTGGATATACATATAGAGGTCAGCCCGCGTATATCGGTTACAGAGGGTCATTATATAGCCTCTTTAGCCCGGGAGGCGGTATTAAGACAGATTCATAATATAGGCGATGTTCACATACATATTGAGCAGGAAGGCTCTGATCCCAATAAAATATCCAAAACAGCCTCTGATGAAATAATCGAAAAAAACATTTACCAAACAGCGAAGTCTGTAGACGGTATTATGGGCTTACACGGTCTTAAGATAAGAACTCATGGAAAAGATATTTGCTTGGAAGTCGATATTGAGGTAGATCCGTATTTACAAGTTATACAAGGACATGAGCTGGCCAAAAAGTTTAGGCAAAAGCTATTGCAATTACCGAATATAAAAGAGGTTATGGTCCACGTAGATGTTTATAATGGATAAACTTTATTAGGCTGTCATTCTTGAGCGGAGCGAAGAATCTCCTCGCTTACGAAAACGGGAGATTCTTCACTGCGCTTACGCTTCGTTCAGAATACAGCTCTCTTTAGTCAACAGCATTGCGGATGCCCCGGAGTACCAAATTACTGTCTTATATATATATTCCCGCCGTAGGAGCCGCGGTCAACCTCGGCGCCGCCTTGTCTAAGTATTGCGGAGCTGCGAACTTCCCCTTCTCCTAAAGCAGCATTCTGAGGCAATACAGCGCTTAGAGTGACATAATATGTGCCGGGGGTGTAGTTATAATATACCTGCGTCCCTAACAGGGTCAAAATATCAGCAGAATCAATAAAGTAATAGCGTACCTGCATATCTAATATCTGTTCGGGGCTGCCTTTTATCGTTACACCCTCGTTTATTTGTATACTATTCCCTTGGACAAACTCCATATCCCATTCGCCGATACTATTTTGCGTAAAAATCTGTCCGACGACGACCGAAGGCGGTATGATTTCCTTATATTCATCAGCGCCCATATCATAAGCAGCGCCTTGCGGCCTTGTATCGCCGTCTATATCATCAGCAGGAAATGCGGGCGGGGAGCTGGCAGGGTCAGCGGTATCTATACAGGGAGAACCGGCATTAAGGTGATAGTTATCCACTGTAACAAACAATGGGTCGGCATTTATATTGCCGGTACCTGCCCAGCCGCCTTCTATATTAGAATAGGTAATGGTTATAGGATCAGGTACGGATGCAGGGACGTAAATAGTATTCCCCCAGACAATACTGTTTACCACAGTAGGGAAGCCGTCAAAGCACCAAATCCCGGAGCCCTCAGCGCCGGATGTATTATTTGCTACAGTACAGTTTATTAAATTATAGAATGCGCCGCCGCCGGAGAGTCCGCCGCCGGATTCTAAAGCATTATTATTTGCAATAACACAATTAACAAAGCTGGGCGAGGAATTATAAACATCTGCACCACCGCCATAGTTAGCTATATTGAGTAAAACCTGGCAATCCTTTATAGCGCCGGAAGTCGTCTCGAATTCTATCCCGCCGCCGCTTAGGCCAGCCACGTTGTTGCTAATAGTACAAGCAGTAATTTCCGGTGAAGATTGTTCAATATGAATGCCGCCGCCATATCCGCCAGAATCGTTTCCTCTAATAGTACATTTATAAATTTGTGGTGAGGAATTATTGGCGCAATATATTCCGCCGCCCTGCCAATCGGCATGGTTTTGCTGTATAATACAATTATTGATGTTGGGCGAGGCCCCGTTAATATAAATTCCGCCACCCCAAACATTGCCTCTCCAAATGTCAGGTTTACCGCTTCCATTTGTAAGAGTAAATCCGGCCAGCACTGAACTTCTGTCTTCATTGTTATTAAAGGTTACCACGCTGTCTTTTTGAGCGCCGTCAATTATGGTTTTTCCTGCACCGTTTACTGAATTAACGGTGATTGCCTTTCCCATAAAGTCGATATTTTCTATGTATGTTCCATCATCTACCAGTACGGTATCCCCGGGACTGGCGGCATTTATTGCAGATTGAATCGTAGAATAGGCACAGCTTGTTTTACAGACATTAAATGTTGCGGCTGAAACATTTTTAACCGATACCAAACCAGCGCTAATTAATACTGCTGCTAACAAATACAGCCCGAAACACCACTTTCTTTTTTTCACGTCTACATCCTCCATAGGTTAGAACGATACGTTAACATCTTAATTATTGGCATGTAAAGAGAATATGTATTCATATTATTACAAATTAACAGATAAGTCAAGATGTCTTTAAGGTTAGCCGCAGGGGGATTGGAAAGCTAAGACATCCTGTGCCATAATATATTTTATTAAACCAGGGGGGAGTTCACTTGACAGCAAGAAATTTTCTGCTAAAATTGAGATAAGATATATTATATTGAATAAGGTTTTCTACTAATTGTTATAGGGGGCTTTTTATGGAATCAAAAAAGGTTATAGCCGTAGCTGTCGTGGCTTTACTGGCTGTATTTATGGCTAAAAACGCCCGAGCGGATATCTATTGCGAGCGTGAAGTAGTTACTACATATAATTACGCTACTCCGCAGGCGAGTATGAAAACTACCCACCAACGATTGTATCAAAAAGACAATATGCTGAGACTTGAAGAGGTGGAATCCGGTGTGATTACCCTTATCCGTCTGGATAAACAATTGATATTTAGACTTGACCCTACGGATAATACCTATACTGAAATGGATTTTAATACAGTGCAAATGCAATTGAGTCAAGCTGAAATGTCTGCCAGAAAACGTCAACCTCAAGTTGAAAATGCTCAGGATTCTGTAAAGAAAAAAATGATCGACGCTATGCCCGCGGAACAAAGGAGCTTTGCCAGTCAGATAATGAGCGCTCAAATGAACAAAATGAGGTCAAGTATGACGGGGCAAACTGGAACAAATACCAGTTCAGGGATCGCGGAAGTTAAACTGACGTCAGATACTAAAACCATTTTGGGCCACACGGCTAAACGCATTAAAATCGTACAGGTAACTCAAGGTAAATTAAAAAAAGTCTTGGAAGTTTGGGTTAATACTGAGCTTACCCCCGGCAACTATCTTACGGATTTTATAGGAAAATTTGGAATGTTTAACACAGATGTACTTACCCAATTAAAAAAGATAGAGGGTCTTCCCTTGGAGTTAAAATACCGTGTGCAATTAGGTGAGCAAAGCGGAAATCTTAAAGGTATAACAGTAACCAAGTTGGAGCAAAAAGAGATACCATTTGAAAGTTTTGAAGTACCGGCCAGCTTTAAGAAATTAGATATTCCTAGCGCGGCCGCCCAGCCGGAAGGAAAAACCGATCAAACACAATCAGAGGAAAGTTTTTAATAGGCAAATATCGTATATTGCTTATATCGGATGTTGGCTTGTCCCCAAGCCGAAACATCCGAACGGAAATCCATAAGTTACTTTAAAAGACTGGATTCCTGCCCTCGCAGAAATGACAGGTTGAGAGCATTTTTTAGGTTATAAGCTCTTACAGCACAGCCTCTTATGTAAATTTTTGCATAAGCCCTAAAGCTCAGATTTACATTTAGGAGCTTTTTAGGATACCATTGCCTATATTTTAATGGCCACGGGACTACCTGATACAGGTAGTTTTGTGGCCATTTTTTTGTTATATAACATGAGTTGCTGCCTATAGTGAAGTTATCCCTTTTTGTCATTCTGAAGCCAAAGGCTGAAGAATCTCCCCCCGCAACAGCGGGCAGATTCTTCACTGCGCTCCGCTTCATTCAGAATGACAATTTCCTTAACTTAATGGCAGTGGGGACAAGCCCCTCCCCTACAGTAAATCTACGTCAATTGTTTGATCTGTAAGAGCCTTCTACTCTTTTTATGTCAAACTCACGTTATATAGACGCTTAATTACAATACAGCCTCTAGGGAAGAGGAGGAATAACTTTGCCTAAGGCTTGTTCTACTTTAGATATAAGCTCGTCAGGTTTATATGGTTTTTCCAATATTCCTTCTGTTACCATACAAAGCGCTTTTTTAGTGTGTTCAGTTAAACTCCGGTTGCTGGATAATAATATTCTTATATCTGCTTTAATTTTTTTAACCAAATTATAAGTTTGCTCGCCGTTTACCGGCGGAATTACTAAATCCAGAATGACTAAACCTACACATTTTTTATTTTCTTTAAGTAGTTCCAAAGAGATTTGGCTGTTTTTGGCGGTGAGTACCTTGTAGCCTTTTTGACTTAATATCTGTTGAGCGCATTGATTAACCAATTCTTCATTATCGACAATTAAAATTGTATTGCCTTCTTTTTTTAAAATGATCCTTTCTTTTTTGGGTAATATCGGCAGATAAATATCAAAAGTAGCGCCATGGTCCGGTTTACTCTTTACCTCAATATGTCCTTTGTGATTTTTGGTAATTCTATATGCTGAGGCCAAACCCAAGCCTGTACCTTTATCCTTTTGTCTAGTGGTAAAAAATGGGTCGAATATCTTATCTAAAATATCCTGCTGCATTCCATAACCGGTGTCATTAATACTAATACAAATATATTCTCCAGATTCTAAGCAGGGATTAATGTTACTGATCTTTTCGTCCAGAAAAACTTTATTGCTTTTAATGTTTAACATACCGCCTTGGGGCATGGCGTCTCTTGCGTTTAAACAAATATTTAAAATAAGTTGATGCAATTGTCCCTCATCTCCTTCTATCAAAGGCAGTTTCGGGGATAATGATTTAATAATACGAATATTTTTTTCAATAGTACGTGAAAGCAACTTTATAACGTCTTGTATTACCCTGTTAATTCTTATGGGTATAAGATCAACATTTGAACGCTTGCCAAAATCCATTAGTTGATGAGTGAGATTTGTTCCTTTAAGGGCAATATTTTTGATAGCCTCGATTTCTTTATATAAGGGGTCATCTCGGGGCAGTATATCTTGGATATAGCCGGCATAACCTATGATACCGTCCAGTAAGTTGTTAAAATCATGGGCAATTCCGCCTGCCATATTGCCGATACATTCCATTTTTTGCATTTGGAGCAACTGATGTTCTAAAGTTTTTTTAGCGGTAATATCCCGTACTATATGGGCAAAGCGTTTTTGCTTGCTGTTTGGGTCCATAATTTCTGAGGTATGAATGATATAGTTACCGTTTAATGTCTTTATTCTTAATTCTTTAGAAAATGGTTTGCCGGTGGTCAGTGTTTTAATACAAGGACAATCGGGAATGGGACCTACTTCGGGATGAAATAAATTGTAGCATTTTGTATTTATCAATTCACGGGGATGTTTATTAAATTTTTGGGCAAAGGCTTTATTTACTCGTAAGACATTAAAATTTTGATCTAATATAGATACCATATCGGTTATGGAATCAAAGGTATTCTCCCATTCTTTTTTGGCGCGGACGACCTGATTGAATAAAAACTTATTTTCCATAATGGCGGCGATTTCATTGGCTATGGTGCATAACATATCTTTTTCAGCGCTGTTAAAGGCATTACAGCCGTTTTTACCCAACATAATAATCATACCCCAGACGCTGTTTTTACTTTTTATTGGAATACCCAAAAAACAATGATATCCATTTTGACTTAGTATTTTCAAAGAATCGCTGACTTTATTAAAATCGGTTATTATTACCGGAGTATCTGATGCAAGTATCTGAGTTGAAAGCCCTTTGTTATGTTTGTACTCGTTACGGATAAATTCCAGTAAGAATTCCGGCAGTCCTTTGGATGCAATCCGTTTTAGTTGTTTGTTTTCATTTAAAATATAAATTCCGCCGGCATCAAGCTGAAATAAATTCAAGATTTTATACAATACTAATTGGAGCATTTCATCCAAATCCAACATATGCCCCATTATGTTGGTGACTTCGCTTAGGACGCTTAATTCTTTAACAGATTTCTTAAGTTCAATCTCCAGTAAAACTTTATTTACAGCTAAAGCCAGCTGTCTGCCGCAAAAGCTGAACCAAGATAATGACCGTTTGGTGAAAAAATGCTGGTTTGGGCTGAATAATCCCAGTACACCCAAAAGATTATCTTCAATTGTCAGAGGAATATATAATATTGATTTTGGTTGACAGCCCAGTTTGTTTTCTAGTATTTTCTTTAAAGGTTTAGATTTTTCTTCTATTAATGGAGCGCCGGATTTGATAATCTTCTCTAATTGTTTATAATCTGAAGTATGGATTGTCTCGCTTTGTATTTGGTTTTGATGATAAAACTTTATTTGTCGTTTCTGATGTTCTATATTATTTAGAAAAAACAGTATTCCTGCTTGAGCGCCAAATCCATGGACTGTTTTTGTCAGAATAATATCTGTCAATTGTTCCATATCTTTTGCGGCATTGATTGAACTTATGGCCGAATCCAGCGCCCAGATTTGTTGTTCGCTTACTGCTAGTTTCATCAGGTTTTCCTTAAGAGATCAGAACTAATCAAGTGATAATTGGCCGTACGGCACTAATTACAATCATACAACATCTTTACTGTCATTTTTGTCACGTTTTGAGCTAAATCAACATTTTTGAGCTATAGAAACTGAATTTACGTAAAATTAGCCTATTGCCTAAAAAAAAATGATTTGCTAAAATATTGCGCTATAATAACGTAAATTCGGCGTAAAATTAGTTTAACTTATTTATAAAGGATAAAACCATGGGGGAAACCCTTCTTGAAAGAAGGGTTATCCCCCAAACCCCCTTCCTAAGAACTTTAATTCAAGGAATTTGGCTGGCGGCACATGTTATCTTGCAGCAATATTTATAACTGTCTTATTGTGCCGCCAACCAAATTCCTTTAGATTGAAAGTTTTTGGGAGGAGTTTGAGGAACACTTTTTTCAAAAAGGGTTCCTCACGGTTTTGTCTTTTATAAACACGTTAATCGATTATGCCGAACTTACGTTATTATAATGATTTAGATTAATATAAACAGGGGGATAATATGGATGTTGATATACAGGCTCTTTCCGAACGCGTAAAGGAGCGGAGTATTTTTGTACAAAAACTTATGGGCGAGCTGGATAAGGCAATTGTGGGGCAGCGTTATCTTATGCAGCGGCTGCTTATCGGTTTATTGGCCGACGGACATATTCTGGTGGAAGGGGTGCCGGGGCTGGCTAAGACTACGGCGGTAAAGGCGCTGTCTGCCGCTATACGCGCTAATTTTAAGCGCATTCAATTTACGCCTGATCTGCTGCCGGCTGATTTGATCGGCACTCAGATATATGTTCCCAAAACATCCGAATTTATGGTTAAAAGGGTCCCATATTTGCCAATATAATCCTAGCCGATGAGATAAACCGGGCGCCGGCCAAGGTACAAAGCGCTCTGTTAGAAGCCATGCAGGAAAAACAGGTTACTATAGGGGAAAGGACCTTTATCTTAGAAGAGCCTTTTTTGGTTATGGCTACGCAAAACCCAATAGAGCAGGAGGGTACTTATCCATTGCCGGAAGCGCAGGTTGACCGCTTTATGCTGAAAATTAAGGTAACATATCCCAGCAGGCAGGAAGAAAAACAAATTATGAGGCAGATTGCCGCCAGACGCCGCCCGAAGATTATGCCGGTGATTAGCCCGCAGGAAATTATTGATACCAGATCAGTTGTAGACCAAATATATTTGGATAGTAAAATAGAAGATTATATAATAAATGTAGTCTTTGCCACGCGCGAGCCTAAGGAATTCGGGCTAACCGATTTGGGCCGCTTTATTGAATACGGGGCGTCTCCCCGAGCGACTATTTATATTAATCAGGCGGCTAGGGCGCATGCCTTTCTGGAGGGGCGCGCTTATGTTACCCCGCATGATATAAAAAGTATAGGGCATGATATTCTGCGTCATCGTATAATTTTATCCTATGAGGCTGAAGCCGAGGATATTACCACAGATGATGTAATAACTCAGTTGTTTGATAAAATTGACGTACCATAGGGGCGAGGCGCTCCGGCCAATTCAGGGGCTTTGCCCCTACGCTTCCGTTGGTCGCTACCCCTTTTTATCAAGAACATAAACGTAGTAAGCAGACCCTTAGTTTTACTCTGTGTTTCGGGGTGTCTCACCCCGAAATGAATACATCTATTACATTGTCATTCTGAGGCTGAAGGCCGAAGAATCTCTCAGCCTGCGTGAGCAGATTCTTCACTACACTGCGCTTCGTTCAGAATGACGGTGATGTTTTGTTGGCTTGTCTTAAAGCCGAAACATCTTTATATACCACAATGTTTATATTATGATATCTCCTGAATTATTTAAAAAAATAAAAACTATACAAATACGCAGCAAGCATCTGGTAAATGATGTAATGGCCGGTGAATATACCAGCGCCTTTAAGGGACGCGGCATGGAGTTTGAGGAGGTCAGGGAATATCGTTTTGGCGATGATGTGCGCACTATAGACTGGAACGTTACAGCGCGTATGCACAATACGGCTTATGTCAAGGTCTATCGCGAGGAGCGCGAGCTTACTTTAATGCTGATGGTGGATGTAAGCTCGTCTATGCGCTTTGGTTCGACTGACAAGCTGAAGCAGGAGGTAGCCGCAGAAATTGCGTCTATTCTTGCTTATGTGGCGATTAAGAGTAATGATAAGGTAGGTTTGATAGTCTTTTCCGATAAAATTGAGCTGTTTATTCCGCCTAAAAAAGGCAGAGCGCATGTCTGGCGCGTGATTCGGTCTATTTTAACCTTTAAACCGGAAGGTGTTATGACCGATCTATCGGCGCCGCTTGAATTCTTAAGCAAAGTCTGCCCGCGAAAAAGCATTAGTTTTTTGATTTCGGATTTTATAGGCGATAATATTAAAAAAAACTTACAGATGGTAAAGCGCAAGCATGATATTATTGCTATACCAATACTTGATCCACGGGAGATTGCACTGCCTGATGTCGGTTTTATAGAACTTGCGGATGCAGAGACTGGCCAGAGGATATTGGTGGATACGTCAGATAAGGCTTTTACCGGCGGATTCGCCCAATTAGCTAAAAAAGAATTAGACGAGCGAAAAAGGTTTTTCGGTTCGCTTAATATTGATCATATAGCGATTCTTACCGAAGGCTCATATATAGACCCTATAATACGCTTTTTCAGATTGCGCGCAAGAAGGCAAGTTGTGGTGTAGGAAGATGACTAAATATGAAGTTATTATTTATTGGAGCAAAGAGGATCAAGCGTTTATAGCCGAAGTTCCAGAATTGCCCGGATGTGCTGCTGACGGGACAACCTATAAGGAAGCCTTGGCTAATGTGGAAGTGGTTATAAAAGAATGGATCGAAACCGCTCAAAAACTGGATCGTCCTGTTCCTGAAGCTAAAGGGCGGCTGATGTTTGCTTAAATGTAACCTGATTTCAAGGTACAACTTGATTGTCCTGTAGGGGCAGGTTTAAAACCTGCCCCTACGTGATTTGTGTTGTCAGATTCTCAAATCTGACTTCCACCGGTTATGCTTAGCTACCGGATTTTTAAATCCGGCAGCCACTAACAAGATACAATAGTGTTTTATATTAAACATGAATAAACAGTATACCAAAAAACATATCCGCTGGATATTATCTGCATTCATTTTATTGTTTATCCTTATTATATGCGCTTGTAAAACAGAAGATAAAACACCGCACAGCAAATATAAACGCCAGCCTATTGAGCTTGAGACCAAAGTGGATAAGGCGGATGCGACTACAGACGATATTATAACCTACACGGTTAAGGTGGATATGGCGCCGGAAGTTATAACCGATGTTCCCGATTTTGGCGCACAAATAGGCAATCTTAAAATTGTGGATATGGGCGCTGAACCCGTAAAGGAAATAGCCGGACGAAGGATTATAAAAAAATGGTATAAGCTGCAAACAGACGCCTCAGGCTCATATACCCTAAAACCGGTTGAGATATCATATAAATTAAAGCCGGACGGCGAGTTAAAACAAATACAATCATCTCCGATATTTATAGAAATACGATCGCCTGATAAACCGCAAAACAAGCAAAAAGACATAATTGATATTAAGGACGTAGAAAAATTACCTGTTGATTATGTTTTTTGGGCGCTTGTGGCAGGCGGGATAGTCCTTATCGGCTTGATAGTTTTTGGTATTATTTGGTATTACCGCAAAAGGCGAAAAGTTGAAGATAAAAAAGAGGCGATAATTCCGGCCTATCAGACAGCTTTGGCCGAGCTTGAGGCATTAAAGAAACAATCATATAACAGCGAACAAGAAATAAGGAAATTCTATTTTAATCTATCGGAAATATTCAGACGCTATCTGGAGGCATCATATAACTTTCCGGCAACCGACTGGACAACTCAAGAAATTACTCGTTGGTTGAACAAAAGCCGACAATTAAACTTTGAATTAAAGAATGAAACCAGAAATTTTCTTTACAGCGCCGATTTGGTTAAATTTGCCGATCACATCCCAACAAAAGAAAATATGCAGCATGATATCGGTTGGGTAATAGATTTTGTTAAGGCCGCCAAGCCGCAAGATACTATAGAGGAAGTATCATAAAATGCGTTTTGCAAACCCATGGTTATTATTACTGGCGCTTATTATTCCGGTTATTATTTACCGTTACATAAAACAGGATAAGAAGAGGACAGGCGCGCTCGTATTCTCCAGCCTAAGACATATACGCAATTGACCAGTACAGCGTTCGGTGTATTTACGCCATATATTGATAGCGCTGCGTTGTTTAAGTATATGCTTATTGGTATTGGCGATAGCCCGTCCGCAGTCCGGCAGAAAGACTACTGAGATTATCAGCGAAGGCGTGGATATAATGCTGGTAGTGGATACATCCGGCAGTATGCAGGCGCTTGATTTTACATTGGATGGCGAGCGGGTAAATCGTCTTAGGGCGGTAAAAAATGTGGTAGCCGATTTTGTACGCGGCAGACAAAATGATCGTTTGGGTATGATAGTTTTTGCCAAGGAGGCCTATACCCAATGCCCGCTTACCTTAGACCACGGAGTGTTGCTTAGCTTTTTGGATAAGGTTTCTATTGGTATAGCCGGCGACGGCACTGCCGTTGGTACGGCTATCGGCGTTGCCGTAAAGCGTCTTAAGGACGTAGAAGCCAAATCCAGGGTGATTATACTCTTAACCGACGGACGCAACAATACCGGCCGCATAAGTCCTGATAAAGCCGCTGAGCTTGCGGCTAAATACGGAATTAAGGTTTATACTATAGGCGCCGGTACAAAGGGTAAGGCGCCGTTTTTGGTAAGAACATTTTTGGGAGCCAATATGTATATCAAGATGTTGATATAGATGAAGATACTTTACAAAATATAGCGGATATCACCAAAGGGCAATATTTTAGGGCTACTGATACAAAGGCATTAAAAAACATTTATTCCTATATTGACAAATTAGAGAAAAGCAAGGTTAAGGTAAAGGAATATATGGAATACAATGAATTGTTTTTGTGGCCGCTGATTGGGGCTTTGGCTTTATTACTGCTGGAAGTAATACTGGCTAATACCAGATTCAGAAAAATTCCCTGATTGTTAAGCTAAAATTATTCTGGTTGAAAAAGACAACAATATACTGTATAAATATGTATGGTACCAAGCAGTTTACTAATACACGTTTAAACATTCCCTAAACAATCAAAATAACAAAATAAAACAATGCAAATTCTAGTAACCGGCGGGGCTGGTTATATCGGCTCACAAGCAATAAAGTTATTGAATCAACAGGGATATAATACCGTTGCTTATGATAATTTATCATATGGTTATCGGGGTTCGGTAAACTGGGGTGAATTTATTAAAGGCGATCTGTCAGATACTGCTAAATTAAAAAAAACGCTCTTAGATTACCGAATAGATATGGTCATGCACTTTGCCTCATATATTTCCGCCGGCGAATCGGTGGAGAATCCGCCCAAATATTATCAAAACAATATTGTAGACAGCTTGAATCTAATAAATACAATGCTGTCATGCGGGGTAAATAAATTAATTTTTTCTTCCAGCGCAGCGGTTTACGGCGAGCCGCAGGAAGCGCCCATAACCGAGACTCATCCATTAAACCCGATTAATCCTTATGGAATGAGTAAATATTTGATTGAAAAAGCTCTCAAAGTATATGCTGATGTTGAGGGGCTGCGCTATATTTCATTTAGATATTTTAATGCCGCAGGGGCTGACCCAGACGGAGAACTGGGCGAAAAGCATGATCCGGAAACGCACCTTATTCCATTAATATTTGATGCCCTAACCGGTAAGCGTGAGGATATTAAGGTTTTTGGCAATGATTATAATACTCCTGACGGCACCTGTATCAGGGATTATATTCACATCTGCGATCTGGTGGACGCACATATTTTAGGGCTGGGATTGCTGGAAAACGGCGTGAAAACGCAAATATTTAATCTGGGAAATGGGGCGGGATATTCCGTAAAAGAAGTTATAGATGCCGTAAAAAAGGTTACCGGACATAAAATTCCGGTAATCACGACGGCAAGAAGGCCGGGGGATAGCTCCAGACTGGTCGGCAGCAGTGAAAAGGCCAGAAAAATTTTAGGCTGGAATCCTAAATATCCGAAATTAGAACAAATTGTAAGTACGGTCTGGCAATGGCTTAAAACACAATAATATATTTTTAAGGAGAGCATATGGGTTTATTAACCGGCTCGGCAAGCATTACTCGTTATCGGGTGAGCGGTTCTCCGCCTTCTGATTATCGTAAGGATTATCCATTACAAATAAGCCGTTACAGCTTTCGTGAATTAAACGAGGCTTCAATTGATGAAAAATCATTCGGCTGGGTTAATATAATGGATTTACTGGATAATCAATTCATCGGTGAGGAATTCTTTAAAGACCACTATATTACATTGTCTTTAAGAATGGATGTGCGTAAAGTACCCGCTAATGCCTTAAAATGTCACCGCTTGCAGGCTGAAGCGGAATTAAAAGAAAAATTGGATAAAAAATTTTTATCAAAAGGCGAGCGTGAGGAAATTAAAGAACGCATACATCTGCAATTGCTCAAGCGAGCGATTCCTCAGGCAAATGTATATGATATGATTTGGAATGTACAAACCGGTAAGGTGTTATTTTATTCTAATAATAAAAATATTTGCGAAGAATTTACCAAAATATTTAATGAAACCTTTGGGTTAAGCCTTATTGCGCTTTTTCCATATACAATTGCTGAAGAAAAATTGAGCAAAGGCGAATTAGAATCATTAAATCAAATTACTGCTTGCAGCTTTTAGGGTGGATAGGATAAATGGATATATTAGAGCTTTTAGGTGAAAAGGAATTTTTAGGACGTGATTTTTTAACTTGGTTATGGTTTAAGAGCGAATCCAACTTGGGACAGTTTACTTTTGAGGATTCCAGACAGTGCGCGCTTTGGTTTGATGATAAAATAACCTTACAGTCAGAAGGTACCGAAGCTGTGCAGACGGTTATCTGTCAGGGAGAAAACTCCGAATTAACTGAGGCCAGGCATGCTCTGTTGGATGGTAAAAAGGTTACGTTAGCCGAAATAAAATTTATACTCGGTGAAGATGAGTGGTCATTTATGTTGGATTCCACTTGGCTTAATTTTAAGAGTCTGAAAACGCCTGAAGTAGATTTGGAGACCAAGGAAGACCCTGACGGGCTGTTTTACGAAAAAATTTTCTTATTGGATACGGTCATTTCTGCTGTAGAAGAAGTGTTTGTCGGTTTTTTAAGATTGCGTATATCTGATGACTGGGATACTACGGAATTACCCGCTGTAAAAAAATGGATGCAGGATGTAAAGACTGCCTAGCTGTGGGTTTAATGCGGCTTAAGGTACTCCCCCCAAAAAAAACATTTTGTTTGCGTTAATTGTGAGGTTTGAAAACAAACAGGGTGATAGAAAGATGAGACAGGAAACTGTAGAAATTCCAAAAATCGAATATGATGATATGCTGGAGTATATGGAGCGGCTCCAGGAAACGATTGATGTTTTATCCAATAAGGAAACCATAAAGAAATTAAATAATGCCCTAAACAGAATTGAAGCGGGGGAGTTTTTAACTAAGAGGGACATGCTGGTTGAAGATATATGAACTAATATTTGACCGTGAGTTCAAAAACTCCCTGGAAAAATTAGATAAATTCACTCGCCAGAGGATTTTAAACAAGGTTTTTAAACTTGAGAAATTTCCAGAGCTGGGTAAACATTTAATTGGTATTGATATTTGGAGTTTGCGAATTGGTAAGTATCGGGTTCTTTATAAAATTAAAGAAAAACAACTTCAAATATTGGTACTTACAGTAGAACATAGAAAAGAAGTCTATCGAGATTTGAACAAATTCAAGCGGAATTAACTTAGATAGCATCAATTAGACCCCTCTTTCAAAGCCTTTCAGCATTTTGGAAGAAGGCAGGACGAGGGAGCATGTGTACAAAAGGGCTCTATGTCAGAAGGGAGCTGGCTTTATGTTGGAAGAAACTGGCGTGGTAGTAGAGAGGTTGGGTTCTAAAAGGGTTAAAGTAAAGGTGCAGCGAACTTCTGCCTGTAAGTCCTGTGCATCTGCTAATCTTTGTATGGCTCTATCTGGAGAAAGCGAAATGTTGGCGGAGGCGCGGGATAAGCTGGGGGTCGGCGTAGGCGATAAGGTGGTAATTGCCATAGAAGAGCAGGTTTTTCTTAAGGCGTCCTTTTTGGTATATATTTTGCCCTTAGCTGGGTTATTTGCCGGAGTAGCTTTGGCCGAATGGCTGTCTGTGCCGGTATCGCAAAACTGGCAGGCAGCCGGCGGCTTTTTGGGGCTTGCGGCTGGATTTTTACTTGTATTTTTCATAAACAAAAAACTTAACAAAAATACTTACATGCCTGAGATCGTCCGCTTAGCTTAAGTAGTTTGTAATACTATATGTTTCGGGGTGTCTCACCCCGAAACCAATTGCTTGAGCGCAGGTGTTTCGGGAAGTCTCATCCCGAAACCAATGCTCGCCGCTAGATGTTCGGGGTGGAACGCCCTAAAACATAGAGTAATCGCTTTGGTTTATGAAATATACGGGCTAAAATATAACTGTTTAGGGAGTGATTGAAGTATGTCAAGAACCATAGTGAAAGAAGAAAGTCCAGTCTTTATTACTGATCCCAAAGGGAAAAAACTGGGAGTAGTTCTTTCCATGAAGGAATACGGTAAAATAATGGATTTGTTTGAAGATGTCCATGATATCGCTGTAGCAGATAATAGGATAACAGAGCTTAGCTTGGATCAGGAAGAACTGGATCGGGAACTAAAAAAGCATGGCATCCTATAAGATTACATATGCTAAAAGCTTTCTAAGAGATTTGATGGAAAGCTTTCCTTCTCAAGAAGTCAAGATAATCCGAAACGCTGCGAAGAAGCTGGCGGTAAAACCACATCCGGCTAATTCCAAGTTGATTCATCAAGGTAAACAATATTACAGGTTAAAGCTTAAAGAACCTAACGTAAGGATTATCTATCAGGTTAATGACCAAGCTAAAAAAATGATTATTTTGTATGCCCGATGGCGAGGACCCAAGACGTATAAAAACATTTAAAATCAGATATTTGTCCTATACAGATTCATTCCTGAATTTTTCAGTTTAGCTTCCCCCCCCCCAAAAAAAACAGACAATATGAAAATAGCCTTACTAACAGATGCAAAGCTTGACTTTAACGGCGCTGTTGCCTCCAGATTTATTTATATAGCCAAAGAATTCGCTAAGCAAAATATAGATGTAACGCTTATCGGCAGAGAATCCGAACAGGGAATCCAGCTAAAAAATATAACGGTCATATCTATTCCAAGTACAAACTCCAAAAATCGTTTAATGGAGTTTTTATCCCGCCTGCTATTTCCCTTGAAAATAATATCAACCTGCCTATTTAAAAGATTTGACTACTGTATTGTCAGGGGCTATTGGATTGGGGCGGTTCTATTTCCATTTTTAAAGCTATTTAGACAAAAAGCAATTTTTGATTTGCATGGATATTTATATAAGGAACAAATCGTTGAAGGCAGACTCTTAAGGGCTAAAATAACCAGGATACTGGAGGGCATAGCCTTATCATTAGCCGATAAAATTATAGTAGTAAGTAAAGGGACAAAAAGCTTGCTGCCTCCTACATATTATAATAAAACAATATACCTGCCAAATGGCGTAAATATTAATGAATTTAATCAGCCGGTTGATGAGTGCAAGTCGGCTTTGCTTATTAAAAAATATAACATTAAAACTGATAAAAAAATAGTCGGATTTGTCGGTCTATGGGAGGAGTGGCATAACATCGCCGAGCTGTTAGCTTGTTATAAGTATTTGAATAATACTCAGATATTAATAGTAGGTTCCGGTGATAATTTGGACAAACTTAAAAACGAATATACTAATAAAAACATTATCTTTACCGGCACGGTTACACACTCGCAAGTTAAAGGACTTCTTAAATTAATTGATATTTGTGTAATTCCTTATTCGGGTAATTTTTATCAGGCAAAAATTAAAGGTTATTTTTCTTCCCGTAAGACAAAAGAATATTTGGCTGCCGGTAAGCCTATTATTGTATCAGATATTGAGGGTAAGGACCCTTTTTTACAAGAAGGCGAAAATATGCTTTCCTATAAACCGGGGGAGCCTAAAGCGCTGGCACAAAAAATAAATCAATTGTTGAATAATCAATCCCTGTATGATGAAATATGTCGGAATAACTTAAGATTAGCTGAAGAATTTTCTTGGAAAAAAATTATAACGGAATCAAGTCTACTAGACTAAGAAGCTGTGCCATATGCTCTCAACCTGTCATTATGCACTTCGTTTCGTTTAAGAATGACAAAATGAATATTATACCTGCACTAGCTTAGCCTTTTTCGCATTTGTTTGCGTTTGTACTTTCTGGCATGCTCAATATCATAAAGAACGGTTAAATAATAGGCAAATTTCCATAAGGGCATATTATGCCAGAGAAAAACCCGCTTTAGGGTGTAAATATCCTCCGATAGGTGCCTGTTGCCGTGGTCTGTGGAACACGCACCCATATAGCCGCTTTGTTTTACCTTTTGTATCACCTTATCAGTATACTCGCCATAAGGATAACAAAAAGTGGTAATTTCCGTTTGTAATTCAGACTCCAATTTTTTTTTGGATTCAGTAAGTTCGTATTTTATTTTATCCCCCTCACTCCACCCTCTCCCCTCGGGGGAGAGGGTTTGGGTGAGGGGGGCATGCGCTAATTCAGTTTCCTTATCCAGCCGCTTTAGGTTCCAGTGATTACAGGTATGCGAGCCAAAAGATATACCATAGGCTGCCATTTCTCTTATATTATCCCAGCTCATTAAAGCTTCCGGCAGTTTTTCCCTGCTATGCGGCCACTTGTTGGTTTGACCCACAAAATCGGTAACTATAAACATCGTGGCGGTAAGGCCGTATTTTTTTAATATCGGGAAGGCATGTTCATAATTATCCAAGTAACCGTCATCAAAGGTGATTACCACCGATTTTGGTGAAAGCGGCAGGCCGCCTTTTAACTTATCCACCGCATCATCAAAGGTAATGCTCCGATAACCCCGCCGTGATAAATGGCGCATCTGTTCTTCAAACTTATAAGGCGGTACATATAAGTCTATACTGCGTGCTTTAGGGTGAGTATTATTTATTTTATGATAAAAAAGTATCGGGAGTTTGGTTTTCATATATTTTAAATGTTTTGTGTATGTTTCTGGGTGTCTCACCCCGAAACATACGGGTATAGGAATAAACTTATCTGATACCTTAAATCAACAACATTGTCTACTCAAGTAGGCTGTATGATTCTTCGGCTTCGCCTCAGAATGACACGCGCGACAGCAATTCCTTATACAGGCTAACCGTCTGTTTATAAACCCGCTCTATGCTGAAAAATTTTTCCACGCGGCGTCTGCCCGCCTGCCCCACGTTTAATCTTAATTCCTTATCCGCTAATAAAGTTTCAACAGCTAAAGCCAGTTCCTGCGAGTCTTTAGACGGCGCTAAGAATCCGCTTACTTTATCCTCAATCACCTCCGGTATACCGCCAACATTACTTGCCACCACCGGTTTACCCATAGCCATAGCCTCTAACAGCGCATTGGGAAGCCCTTCGGTTATAGAAGGCATAACCATAAGATCAAAACTGGACAAATAAGGGATTACATCCTCTTGCCTGCCAGCAAATATAACCTTATCCGCAATCCCCAACAGTTGCGCTTCCTGCATTAGTTTATCCTTTAGCTCACCGCCGCCGACAATCACCAATTTGGTATCAGACCGCCTTGCGCTGACTGTATGAAACGCCCTGAGCAGATACTTAAAGCCCTTAAAAGCTACCAGCCGCCCAACAGCGCCGATAACCAGCTCATTTTTTTTTATACCCAATGTTTCTTTACCAATACAAACAGCCGACTTAGGCTCAAATCTCGCCAAATCCACACCATTATGTATAGTAATTATTTTATCCGGCGGAAGCCTCAACCTTCGCGCTAAATCGCAGCCTATAGCATTGGAAACTGTAATAATTTTATCTGCATAGCCAAACAGTTTGGCCGCTATCAATATCCGCCGGCGGCTGTGCCATTCATGCAAAGAGTGCATATTGACAACTTTACCCGGAATACCGGCAAGTCTTGCGGCAGCCATACCTGCTATACTGCTGGCATACATATGCGTATGTACTATTTTGATCCGCTCAGCACGCATTAATGAAGCCAGCTTAAATATCCCTGCTATATCCCAGCGGCTTTTAAACTTTATCAACTTAACGCAAATCCCCTCTTTTTCCAGCAAATCAGCGACTTAGCCCCGCTTATTGGTACAGCAAACAGTAATATTAAATGAATCAGCATGAAGTCTGGGCAGAACTTGAGCTAAGGTTCGCTCCACCCCGCCCACCGGCAGTTGCGTTATTATACGCATAACATTTATTTTGCGTTCATTATTCATGTGGCATATATGCTTCGGCTTGTCCCCAATGCCATTAAGTTAAGGAAATTGTCATTCTTAAACGAAACGGAGTGGAGTGAAGAATCTGTCCACGTATGCGTACAGATTCTTCGGCCTCCGGCCTTAAGAATGACGGGCTAAAAAAAGCTTTTCATTATAGTATAAAGCTTAACTTA
>JAJRXT010000099.1 GCA_024276125.1 bacterium | reverse complement strand
GTATCCAGATATATATAATAATCTTTTATTGCAGACTCATAAGGATTACCCTGTACATAAAGCCTGTGATCAGGATTACAAAAGCGCCAAAAAGCATGGTGGATACGGTCAATACCCATCTCTACAAACATGAAAAAGTCCAAGGCCTCATTAGCCAAATAATGGTTTACAGCCTTAAAGCGACTCTCGGTCATATCGTATATTTGAGACAAAAGGCGCGCTTTATCGTCAGTTCTAAAATCCTCAACGTCTATAATATAATTCCCGCAAATTTTATCCAACTGGCGTTTTACAGGAATCGGAAAGGTATAATTACAATTTTTATCAGGGGTTAAAAACGAAGCCACCAAAATACCGTTTAAAGGTTTTGGCGGATAAGTCTGCGGTACGCCGATAACAACAGAACGAAGGCCGGCCTTAGTCAATCTATGCCACAACAAGGGTTCTTTAACAGCCTGAGCATTGGCAAAGTACAGGGCATTATAGCTGTAATTCTCACGATTGCGAAAGCCGTAAATCCCCAATTCTCCCGGATCGCTGCTGCTCATCATAGAACTCCAGGCGGGTACGGTAATGGGCGGAGTGGTACTTTTGAGGTTTCCATATACCCCGTTATCCATAAGCCTTGTTAAATTGGGGAGGTCAGCCTTCCACTTATCAAATACAAATTGAGGCGTAGCGCAATCCAAACCGATTATCAGCACTTTTTTTCGCATATTATTTATACCTACCTGTACCTGTAATGGTTATTGTACCACAGGCGACTTGTTATTATGGGCGTTTTCAATTAAAATTTTAGCAACCTCAGGCCGGCTGAATTCTTCCGGCGGCATAATACCGTCTTTAAGCATTCCTCTGACCGCTGTTCCGCTCAAGCTTATCCGATCGCCGCTTGTATGAGGACAGGTTTTTGGAGTAGCCATTTCATTGCACTTTTTGCAAAAAAACGCATGTTCAAAACAAAGCGGGACAATATCAATTTCCTCGCGGCTGAAGCTGTTAAATATTTGCTGGGCATCATAGGTGCCGTAGTAATTACCCACGCCGGCATGATCGCGTCCTACAATAAAATGCGTACAGCCATAATTTTTCCTTACCAGCGCATGAAAAACAGCCTCTCTTGGTCCGGCATATCTCATTGCAGCGGGAAAAATGGATAAAACAACTCTGTCTTTAGGGTAGTAATTTTCTATTAATGTTTTATAACAATCCATTCTTACTGAGGCGGGAATGTCGTCTTTTTTGGTTGCGCCCACCAATGGGTGTATCAATAATCCTTCTACTGTTTCCAGCGCACATTTTTGTATATATTCATGTGCGCGGTGAATAGGATTTCTGGTTTGAAAGGCGACTATTTTTGTCCAGCCCTTTTCCTTAAATAGCGTTCGTGTTTCAATAGGGTCAAGCCTGTAATTATCAAACGGACTGGCAGGCGGGCGGTTAATCATACTAACAGGCCCTCCTAATAAAACCTTACCCATTTTTTGCAAATAATTAACCCCAGGGTGAGCCGAATCAGTGGTGCGAAACACCTGCTTGGCTTCTTTTTCCTTATCGAACAGATATTTTTCATGCAGGTGAAGTACGCCTAACAGATTTTCTTTTTGATCGTATAAAGCGATATCGCACCCTGCTTTAAATTTGTCGGCATCCTTTTCGTCTACTCCCAAAGTTATGGGAATAGTCCATGGGAATCCTCTGGGCAGCCGGCCGTATTCTACTACTGAGAGATATTCAGCTTGACACATAAAACCATACAACGGGCTGAAAGCGCCTACTGCAATCATATCCAAATCTGATACTTCACGCGGATTAAGGATAATTTTTTCCATTTGTCCGCATTTTTCTTGTAATTTTAGCTTTTCTTTTCCGCTAACAATGCGGTTTACCAGCATACCGCCATGAGGCTTGATTGGCATAATATCCTCCTTAAATTATAAACGCCTATTTTTAGGAAAATGTCGCCAAAATAAGAGAAAATACCCTTATTTTTTTCAGGAATGACCTTCTCAAATAAATAATCCAGGTATAAAAAAATAGCGACTAATTATAGGATAACTTGAGGTTTTAATCCACTAATAGGCTGTATTCTATACTGCTTTAAGTTTACACAATATAAATTTTAAATTCTATAAAAAAGCTTCTTGCAAAAGTCCCAAAAATATCATTCCCGCAGTGATTGCAAGCAATTAGATTACCTTTTAAAAGCATTCTGGAATAACTGTTATTTTGCAAAAGGTTCTGTAAGGCATACAATACTGACCGCTAAAAAAATACCACTAATTGCCAGCCAAGTCAAGGAATTTCCCCAAGGCGGCTGTCAGTTTAAATTGCTATAGCGCATCTTATGTGATATAATTTGCTTTTAAGGCTCAGACAGGATTCAGGCAAAAATTAAGTTATGTCTTTTACTCTACTTTTTATTGTACGCGTAAAATTCCTATAATCTAAAACAGGGTAAACGTTTACCTATAATTAATTTCCTAAGAGATTGTGGCATAACTGCATTTTTTGTCATTCCTGCAAAGAGGCTGTGTAGCAACTGCTTAAACATTGAAAACACTATATTCCTGCCTTCGCAGGAATGACAGTATAAGGATAAACTTTTTTTATTATGCAGCTCAAGTTTGAAAAAGAAAAATATAACAATGAAGAGCTGAATAATCTAATTATATTAGTAAGTATAGTTACTTATGCTCATACTTCAGCTTTATTCTTGATTGATGAAAATAAAAACCAGTTATACATTAAAGCGCTGTACAGCTTAAGCCGCAATCTATCTTCAAATGTCAGCATTGATTTAGGCTGCGGTTTAGTCGGCTGGGTAGCTAAAAACTCAAAACCGGTAAATATCGGGCAATTTAAGAATGATCCAAAAACATTACAATACTATACCGCAGAGGAAAATATTAAATCCTTTGTAGCCGTACCGGTAATGAATAAAAATAAACTTTTGGGAGTGCTTACCTCAGACAGTAAACGCAACTATTTGTTTAATAATAAACAAGAAAAGATACTATCCGTTTTTGCCGAGCAGTGCCGCCAACTTTTGGAAAAAGAAGAATCTTTAGCTGCTATTAAAGCAAAGGCCGAAAAATATAATAAAATATATCAACATTACACTAAAATAGCCAATTGCAGTCCACTGGATATCTTTTCAACCCTTTTAGAAGCCTCTAAAGAGATAATTAATTTTGACAATTGTATATTGGCTCTGTTAGATAAAACCAATAGCTGTCTTAAACTCAAATTGGCTTACGGGGATGAGTGCGAGTTTTTTTTAGATAAACATTTTCCGAGTGATCAAGGATTGGCCGGATTAATCCTAAAACAAAAAAAACCCCTGTTAATCAACAACATGAAACAACGCAGGAGAAAATGGCTGGTCTTTAATCACCATGGGCCCAAGTGGGATATGGATTCCTTTATGGGGATTCCGCTTTTTTGTGCTGGTAAAATTATGGGTATTCTGGTATATACTTCTCGTGCGTCAAATGGATTCAGCCAACAGGATGTACAGTCGATTAATATAATAACCCTGCAAGCAGCCGCCATAATCGCTCAATGGCAATTGCAGCACGAAAAAGAAATTCAACGAAAATTTGACCCGCTAACCGGTTTATTAAACAACAGCAATTTCAATCAGCAGCTTCGACAAAAGCTGTTATCAGCTACCATATTACATCCGGTATCTCTGATACTTATTGATATTAATAATTTAGCGGAGATTAACCTAAAATACGGCTACGAAACGGGCGATAAAATTTTAATCAAAATCGCAAATATCCTAAAGGAACTGGTTTCTAATGAAGAATGCTTAGGACGTTTTGCCGGTCAGCGGTTTGCCATGTCTTTGGAAAATACAAAGTCCAAATCGGCGAAAGAAATGGCACAAAGAATTTGCAGTATAATGCAGCATTTCCGCTTTTTGGTGGGCAATCGCGAAATAGCGCTAAAAGTGAGTATCGGGCTGGCAACTTGTCCTACAGATGCTTTGGATGAGTCTCAATTATTGGAATATTCTCAAAAAGCCCTTAAAATCGCCGGCAGCAGGCGTTCAGGTTATATCGGCACTTTTAACGATTTATTAACTGAGGTTCCACACGAAAAAGTAAGGATGTTTTAATATAATTTGTATCAGCCTACCTTTAGGTCGGCCATGAGGGCGGGTAAAAATCAACAGCTACAAAAGAATAAAAAGGGATTTCTTACACTATTTAAAAGATTTTCCTTACTGTCATTCTGAGGCGATAAGCCGAAGAATCTCCCTCCGCAACAGCGAGTAGATTCTTCACTGCGCTTCGCTTCGTTCAGAATGACAGGTATCTTAAGTCAACAACATTTACAAGTCTATTGGCTTATAGTCAAAAGCGGGGACTGTCCTGTAAATAGTTTAGACGCAACTTTGAAATTTTTAAATGTGGATTTCTATCCAAAACCGATTTTTGCATAACTTGAATTATTCAGGTATAAGGAAACATGGATAATGTTTGACTGGTTATTGAGTAAATTTTCTAAAGATTTGGCTATTGATCTGGGTACTGCTAACACTCTAATATATGTAAAAGACAAGGGCATTGTTATCAATGAGCCTTCGATTGTGGTGGTTGATGAGGAAAGTAATGAGATTATATCGGTAGGCCAGGAGGCAAAAGCCATGTACGGGCGCACTCCAAAAGGAATTAAGGCTATCCGCCCGATGAAAGAGGGAGTTATCGCTGATTTTGAAGTAACTAAGATTATGATTAAACATTTTATTTCTAAAGCTAATGATACCCGCAGCTTTTTTAGACCCAAAATGGTGATTTGCGTCCCTTCCGGTATAACTTCCGTAGAAAAAAAAGCTGTAATTGATTCGGCCGAACAATCAGGCGCACGCGAGGTTTTTTTGGTGGAAGAACCTATGGCGGCGGCCATTGGCGCCAATCTGCCAATCTGCAAACCTATCGGCAATATGGTTGTTGATATCGGCGGAGGCACTACTGAAGTTGAGGTAATCTCTATGAGCGGAGTTGTACATTCCAAATCAATTAAGGTTGCCGGCGATGGAATCGACAGTAATATTGCTCAATATTTTCGTAAAAAATTCGGCCTGATAATCGGGGTCAATGCCGCCGAACAAATAAAAGTTGAAATCGGTTCAGCCTATGATACGCCTGAGGAAAGAAATATTGATGTCAGAGGAATTGATATTATTCAGGGGATACCCCGCAGTGTAACGGTAAGCGACAGACAGATAAGAGAGGGTATTCAGGAACCGCTTAGGGCTATAATCGAGGCAATTAGGGAAACAGTGGAACAGACTCCGCCGGATTTGGTATCTGATGTCGTAGAAAGGGGAATCACCCTGACCGGCGGCGGAGCGCTGCTTTCCGGGCTGGATGAACTGGTAACCAAAGAAATTCAGATTACCGCTCGCGTTGCGGATAACCCGCTGTTAAGCGTGGTTTTAGGTACCGGTAAAATAATAGACGACAAGGAATTAATGCGCAGGGTAGTAATAAATTAACCTTAAATTCAGCATTAAATTAGTTTGATTTATTCATAAAGAGTAAACCTTGGGGGAAACCCTTCTTGAAAGAAGGGTTATCCCCTCTTGCTGTAGGGGCGGGTTTGAAACCCGCCCCTACAAGACAACAAAATCAAGAACTTTTATGTCGAACTCACGTTAAAGTAAGGCAGGTAAAATAAAAAAAGGGGACTATGTCCCCATTTTTTTAAACTATATAAGTAATCGGTTTTTCTTCCGAGCTTCTTTAAGGCTTATTTCATTTATTGGCGTATCATTGTAAAATCTATTTATTGCCAGCGTTTATAAATAAGGTGTTGTCGTTCCAGAGCGGTTACAATTTTTTCTATTCTCCCTAATATAATTTTGTAGATATCCGTTCCATAGGATAACAGTAAAATCTCATTTAGCGGGTTAAGCACACTATCTTCTATGTCTCGGATATTTATTTTTAATAACATATCACCAGCCTCCCTTCTTTTGTTTGTTTGCACCCTTTTATTTGTTTGCATCATTTTGTTTGTTTGCATTATTTATTACCTTTATTTAAGACGATTTATACCGCTTGGCTGTCTTTATTCTATAAAGTATGCAAGCAATATACCATTAGTCAAGAATACAAGCAGGCAAAAAGAAAGACGGCTGGAGGTTATATCTTTTTTATAGTCAATAGATTAATAATTTACTAAAAACAATTGGATAATATATCTTAGTAAGAAATATACCCACTTACCCATAAGCTGTTTTAATCTTCAAGACACATTTATGCTCTGTCTGTTCGGGAAAACATTCCCTTTGCTTAGTGTTTTATCTGGCAATGAAAGGTAAATAAGGTAAAAATAGCACGGATTAAATTCCCTTTCGGGTACATTTTCATTGCGACAGGAGTGCAAATAGGCTGGTATATTGTTTAGTAAGTCTTTGGGGGTTATTTTATATCCTTTTGTCATTCATCTAACCCCTCGTATTTCATGCTTCACGATATAGATGTTTGGCCTGTCTCCAAACCTAAATCAGCAACGAATGCACTCACCTGTTTAACAGTTTCGGCGCAAGACAAGCCGAAACATCAAAACATAGCTGCAAGTAACATAGAGCACTGCTAAATATTTATGTTTCGGGATATATATGCGGGTGCTAAAGCCCGTTGCTGCAAAATAAAAAATTGGTGAGCGTATACAATTAAATTGTATGTTTAGAGGTATCCCACTCCGAAAGATCAACGCTTTAAGCAATTAGTTTCGGTTTGAGACATCCCGAAACATAAATCAACAAGAAGTGACATTGAACAGAAGATTACAGCAAAGCCATTGTTACATAGTCATTATTATTAGAGTTATTTGATAACTGATAAGCAAGGCATAAAATACGCATATACTAACAATGAACTTGAATACCCGCTTAAAATTTTGATGGGCTAACAACACCAGTAATCCTATACCGGTAAAAATTAACTTAAAAATTAAAAAATAATTTTCTCCCAGCATCAAGTAATAGTTCATAATAGGATTTATTTCAGTTGCGCCGCGTCCCAAAAGGACTAAAGTCAAAAGAGAATCAACAATACACATGATAAAAATCAGTAAAATAATACCGACTACCTTATGACTGTATAAATCAATATAGTAATCTTGATGTTTATCTTCCTTGCGACGATTTTGCTTACGTTTACCTATAAAGCTGAATTTACTTATAAAGGCGGTAGGCCGGCGGCGGCGGTCATTTTCTTTTCGGCGTTTATATTGGTCTTGTATTGTTTTTTTTGATGCTTGATCTGAATACGACATATCAAAACTTCTCTATTTTTAAATTTAGGGGAGGGTTATAATAATTTTTCCAATATTTTATTATATCATGCTATATTAATAGTCACAAGTTGCAAACAAACGAAAAACAGAAAAAAGATGTATCTAACCAAAACATCGGGGACAATATCTGTTTCGGGGGTTAAATCCAACAATGAAAATCTTACTAATAGAACCGCCTTTTGAGCGCTTTCAGGGAGTAAAGCGTTCTTTCTTTACGCTGGGAATAGCCTATTTGGCAGGATATCTCGCGGGACAAGGACACGAAGTTAAAATATATGACGCTGAACACAGCCGGCAAAGCGAATATACACCCTATGCCGAGGCAGCTAAAGGTTATATAAAATATATAGAAGGCCTAAATAATAAAGATCACCCAATCTGGCAGGAGGTAGACGCTCAAATAAGGGATTTCGCTCCAGAGCTTATCGGTATATCCTGCCCTACGGTAAAATATGAGCCGGCGCTAAAAATTGCCGCTATTGCCAAAGAAATCAGCCCTGAGATAAATGTAGCTTTGGGCGGCTGTCATCCTACGGTTATGGCTGTAGAGGTTTTAGGCGATGATAATGTGGATTTTGTAATCAGGTGCGAGGGTTAGATTACTGTCTCTGAATTAGTTTGCGCTATAGCAAATAAAGGCTCATTAGATCAAATAAACGGCCTAAGCTATAAAATCGAGCAGGAAATTTATCATAATCCGCATAGAAAATTGATAGCTGATTTGAACCGGCTTCCGTATCCGGCCAGAGAGCTGCTGCATGATTGCCATGGATATGAGGCGGAAGATATGGGGCTTATGATGGGCAGCCGCGGCTGCCCCTTCCAGTGCACTTATTGTGCGTCTAAAAACATGTGGACTCGCAAGGTGCGTTATCGTTCGGTAGAAAATATTTTAGATGAAATACATACCGTAAAAAGAGCTTTTGGCACTACGCAGTTTTCCTTTGAGGATGACTCTTTTACTACCAATACAAAATTGATAACCGAATTTGCCAAACAGCTTATCGCACAGAAAATGTCCATTAATTGGTCGGCTATAACCCGCATTAATCTCTTAAGTTACGAATTGATTACCTTAATGAAAAAGGCCGGCTGCAACCATATAAGGGTAGGGATAGAGTCGGGCAGCCCCAAAGTGCTTAGGGATACTAAAAAGGGAATTACCGTAGAGCAAATGCGAACCGGCGCCAAAATACTGCGTGATACGGGAATGTATTGGTCCGCCTATTTTATGGCGGGGCTGCCTACTGAGACCGAAGATGATATCCGGGCAAGTATTGAGCTTATGAAAGAGATAAAACCGGATTATTGTACTTTAAGTATTTTCACGCCCTATCCGGGTACGGAAATTTTTGAACAATTAAAAAGACAAGACATGGTAACAGAACAAATGGATTGGAGTAAATTCTCTCATGCCAGCCCGCATAATTATTTCTCTCCGCAAATCCCCAAAGAAAAATTTGAAGAATTACTGGATATTTTTGCCCATGAAGTTGATAAACACAACGGCAATATAAGGCGCCTGTTTAAACGCGCCAAATCGAAAGGCAGCGTATATATACAGCAGCCATCGGAACTGGTGGGCGATCTAAAAAAATACCTGTCTTGGCGCAAAAACAAAGAATAATCGGCTAGCGGCATGTCAACTTTAAATTTAGGAGTGGATACAGAAGATGATATGGTTTGGGCGATAACCGTACATGAACCTGATTTCTCGCAATGGGAAAAGGGATTTAAACAAAGGAGGAAAATTACATGAGATGCCCGGCATGCTCAAGAAGAGATGGTAGATGATAAGCTTAATCTCCGGGATATTGAGCAAGCTGTTCTTCATGGAAAACTGACCAGAAAAGAAAAAGACGATTTGCGGGGAACAAAATATATCATAATTGGAAAAAGTATAGACCCGCAAATAACAGTGGGCATAGTTGGCAGATTTACAGAAACCGGAAGATTCCTTATTATCACCGTATATGAAATTAAGGATTTATAGGAGGCATATACATGTATGGTTATAAGTGTGAATATTGCCAGGGTACGGTAAAAGAACGTATTGTGGACAGAGAAGCTTTCAAACATAAAACTGGTTTTGTCATTCTGGAAGATGTGCCGATAGGTATATGTGATAGATGCGGCAATAGATACTATACGGCTAAAATCCTTCATAAAGTGGAGAAAGTGGCGACCGGCAAGATCCATCCAGACAGAAACGAGCTTGTACCTGTGGCTCATGTCGGCTAACCTGGGTGTCTACTATATCATGAAAAAATATTACCTAATTTTTACCCTTATATTTATAGCAAGCCTTGGTTATAGCTGCACCCCGTCACCGCAGGCAGAGCGTAACCATTTGATTGTAGGAATTGCGGCAAATCCCACCAATTTAGACCCAAGGCGGGCTACAGATGCGGCTTCAGCACGGGTTACGCAAATTGTATTTAACGGATTATTGCGTAAGGATTCGCAATCTAAGCTGGCTCCCGATCTAGCAGAGCGCTGGGAGCAGCCGGATGATAAGACCTATATATTCCATCTGCGGCATAATGTAAAATTCCACGACGGCTCAACTTTGACCGCCCGCGATGTAAAATATACTTTTGCCTCCATAATGGATGAGGCTTATAAATCCCCGCGGCGAAGCAGTTTTAAAGAGGTGGATTCTATTGATATTATAGATGACTATACAATAAAATTTACGCTGAAAAAACCGTTTGCCCCTTTTTTAATCAATATGACAATGGGAATTGTGCCCGAACATACAGCAGAGTCCCAAAAAGATAAATTCTCCTATAATCCATGCGGTACTGGTCCTTTTCGGTTTATAAGCTGGCAGGCTGATGAAAGGCTGCAATTTACCGCCTTTGCCGATTATTATGAGGGAGCGCCTAAATTAAAAAAAATTACCTATAAAATTATACCCGAAGACTCCCTGCGCCTGCTGGAACTGGAAAAAGGCTCTATACATTTAATACAAAACTCCATTCCGCCCGATTTACTCCCTAGATGCAGGCAGAACCCTAATCTTAAAGTGATTACTTCAGCTGGTACAACATTCGCCTATGCCGGATTTAATTTTACTGATCCAATTTTGCGTATAAAAAAAGTAAGGCTGGCGCTGGCGCTGGCTATAGACAGACAAAGCATAATAAAGCATATCTTAGGAAATCTGGCGGCTCCGGCGCGCAGTCTATTGCCGAAAGGACATTGGGCGTATGAGCCTGAAGCGATAGACTATGAATACAATTTGAAAAAAGCCCGCAGGCTTTTGGATGAGGCTGGTTTTAGGCTGCCTGATACGGATACGGAAGCATACCGCTTTAAACTGACCTATAAAACCTCGCAAAATGAACAAAGCCGCCGCGTAGCTGAAGTTTTGCAGCGTCAATGGCAAAAGCTGGGAATAAAAGTAGAGATAAAATCTCATGAATGGGGTACGTTTTTTTCCGATATTAATTCAGGAAATTTTCAGCTATATACTTTGCAATGGGTGGGAGTTACCGAACCTGATATATATTATTATATTTTTCATTCATCTTCCATGTCTCCAGCGGGCGCCAACCGCGGAAAATATATTAATCCCAAATTGGACGCTCTATTAGAGCAAGGCCGCAACACTTTGGATACAGAGAAAAGAAAGGCTATCTATAGTAAAGTGCAGCGCATGCTGTCAGAGGAACTGCCCTATATTAATCTATGGCATCTTATGAATGTAGTGGTTATGCGAAAAAACGTAGCCGGCTTTACTCCCTATCCGGGCGGGGATTTTACCTCATTAAAAGATGTATACATTGCTGATTAGTAGTTATTCTTATTTATGTTTTGGGATATCTCATCCCGAAACCAGATAATATGTACGTGAAAGTCGCACTTGTTTCAGGGTGGGACCAATGCTGTTGACTTAATATTACAAAAAGCTCTTATTAGCCTGTCATTCTGAGGCCATAGGCCGAAGAATCTACTCGCATATGTATGTAGATTCTTCACAGAGTTTATCCTCGAGCGAAGCGAAGGGCTTCGCTTCCGTTCAGAATGACAGCTACCTTATCAACAACGTTGATTATTCGGGTTGGGGGTCAAGCAAGACAAGCCGACATCGCTGTTAGAACAAGTCAAACAATCAAAACAACGAAAATCACTTTATTTTTTTGATTAATATGCTATAATTTTATAAGCAGACTCCAGAAATATATTTTAAGATAACCAAAGATAAGGGAGTAATTTATGGCTTTAAACTCCAATCAAAAATTGAGACGATATAATAATGTCTCAGAATTAATCGGCAATCGCGATAATCCGACTCCTATTGTCAGATTAAATAAAATAAACCCAAACAAAAACCTTAAGCTATTTGTAAAACTTGAATGGTATAATCCATTCGGGTCAATAAAAGACCGTACGGCTAAATTTTTGCTTGAGGGTTTAAAAAACAGAAGAGAGCTGGAGGGCAAGCAAATTGTAGAACCAAGCTCCGGTAATACGGGCATTGCCTTGGTAGCGCTTGCTAATCTGCTGGGGATTAAAACGACAATCACCATTCCCGATGCAGTGCCATTAGAAAAGCAGAATATTCTGCGCCTCTTAGGAGCGGTGGTCTGGCCGACACCGGACAGTTTGTGTCCAATAAAGCATCCCAAAGACGGGGCTATTGCTTTGGCTCATTCATTTATAGACAGTAAACAGACCAAAGATAAATATGTTATGCCGAATCAGTATGAGAATCCCGACAATGTAAGAGCGCATTATGAGACCACCGGGCCTGAGATATGGGCGCAGACTGAAGGTAAAATAGACTATTTTATAGCCGGTTACGGAACCTGCGGAACCATAAGCGGTATCGGACGCTATCTAAAAGAACAAAATCCTGATATTAAAATAATCGGAGTTTTTCCGCAAAAAGACCACCGTATTCCGGGAATGAAAAATTTTGAAGAATCCAGACAACCCGGTATTTTAGACAGCGAAGTGGTGGATGAAAGTATTACTGTAGCAGATGATCCGGCTTATCGCATGAGTATAAAACTGGCCAGGGAAGAGGCTCTTATTGTTGGCCCGTCTACCGGCGCTATAGTTAAGGCGGCGCTGAAATATACTAAAGATAAAAAAGGCGTGGCTGTAGCAATATCGCCGGATAACGGGTTTAAGTACATGAGTTTTTTTGAAGATTATGTAAAAAATGACGGGCGTCCGCAGGCCGATTTACCGTAGGCGGCGGATTTAAAAACCCGCATCTACATCTGGAAAATAATGACTTACCTACCTAGTAGAATCTTTGTGGATAAAAGCCTGAGCGATGAGCCGTGGGTTTATAAAATATTAGGTAATTTACCCGATATACCGGTTAACTGGGGGGATGCAAGAGAATTTCAAGCTGATATCTTAAGGCAGATAAAGATTTCTCCGCCAAAAGAATCCGCTCTCTTATTGCAGCGTCAGTACGGTCAGTTTATCCGTCCCTGTCCGGGTACTAAAAACTATCTATGTTGCGGTTATCAGATTATAGATTTTGCCGCCGGCTGTAATCTGGGCTGTCATTATTGTATTTTACAGGCATATCTAAACTTTCCCTATCCGATTATATACGCTAATTTGGGCGATCTCTTTTCGCAATTAGATACACTGCTTAGTCGTCACAAGGGGGTTATCCGTCTTGGTACCGGTGAATTTACCGACAGCCTGTTATGGGATGATATTATTCAACTTTCCGGCAAATTGATTCCATTTATAGGAAACAGAAAAAACGCTGTATTAGAGCTAAAAACCAAAACCGTACAGATTGGACACTTAAAGAAACTGGCGCATAATAATCGGGTAATAATCGCATGGTCGCTAAACAGCAAAGTATGTATAGAACACTACGAAAATAATACCGCATCGCTTAAAGAACGCTTAGAAGCCGCCGCGAATGTTGCAAGATGGGGCTACCGGCTGGCTTTTCATTTTGATCCTATTATATATTATCCCGGCTGGGAGAATGATTATGCGGAGACGATAAATCTGTTATTTGAATATATTAATCCTGAAGATATCGCATGGATAAGTCTGGGGGCGTTTCGCTTTATGCCTAAATTAAAACAGCTAATTGCTGAAAAATACCCAAAAGATAGATTTATCTACGAGGAATTTATCCCGGGATTAGATAAAAAAATGCGCTATTTCAAGCCGATTCGCATAAAAATGTATAAAAGCTTGTATGATTGTATTCGTAAATTTGCTCCCAAAACATGCGTTTATTTATGTATGGAAAGTACAGAGGTTTGGCATGAAGTCTTCGGTTATACGCCGGTAAAATACGGCGGGTTGGGTAATATGCTGTTAGATGGTTTTTATGGTAAGTAATGCTTATTCTCTGTCATTCTGAGACCGAAGGTCGAAGAATCTCCCCCCGCAATAGCGAGTAGATTCTTCACTCCGCTTCGCTGCGTTGGCAATGACGGGTCATAGAAGTGAACAGCCTTGAAAGCAATGGTATTTTCATTGACAATCAATCAGCCGAAGCCTATACTTATGTAGTATAAACTTACACATATGTAGCTCGGAAGAAAATAAATGAGTAAAATTCATGAACAATTCATTGTAGATCAGACAGGCAAAAAAACAGCGGTAATCATTCCGTTAAAGGATTACCGGCAGTTAATGGAAGACTTGCATGATCTGTCCGTAGTGGCCGAACGCCGCCATGAGCCTACCATTAGTCTGGATGAGCTAAAGCAAAGGCTGGTCGCAGATGGACTCCTACAAACTTAAGTTTAGGCGCTCGGCAGAGCATGATATACGTAAGATTCCACCACCTATTATTAATAATATCCTTAATAAAATATAAATACTCGCAACTACTCCCCACCCTAGCCAGTCTTTAAAGTTATCCGGTTCAGAGACAACATATCGGTTAAGAGTTGGAGATTATCGGGTAATCTATGAAGTAGACACCACAAGCAAAACAATACTCATCCATTATATCCGGTCACAGGAAGGACGTTTACCGCAAAGTTTAATTTTATTTTATCTTGGGGTAGCGACCAACGGAAGCGCAGGGGGGAACCCCCTAATTGGCCGGGGCGCCTTGCCCTTTATTGTTCCACCACCTGCACCCCAAAGGGCGCCTCGAATACAAAAAGCTCATCTTTAAGCATTTGGTTTTTCTTATGATTTAAAAATTCTATTTTCGTCGTATTCCCGTAAAAATCATACAAGACTACCCGCCTTATATCAAATTGCGCGTCATCTACCAAAAGCAGCATTTTTTGTAAATTTACCTGCGGTTTTTTGGGGATTAACTCAAGTTCATAAGTTCCTTGCCCTTGCTCAGCTTCGGCAAAAGCAACATTAAAATCTTTAGATAACTGCCCGATTCCGCTGATAAACGCCAGCGGCAGGTGTGACTCAAAGGCTTTTTCAGTCTTTTTTACCGTTACCTGTTTAGTCTTAGGCGTATACCACCAGAAGGTTTTATCATTTACTATAAACGACTGCTCATCCGGCGGATTATAATCCCAGCGCATCATACCCGGCTTTTTTACATACATTTTGCCTTTTGCCTGTTGAGTTTGATTTATTGATTTATTATACGCGCTTTGAACAAAATCTGTTTCCAGTGTTTTGGTGGCATTATATTTTTGCTGAATTTTATCCACCACTTGTTCTAAAGGCAAACCAGCCCAACTCTTTAGCGGTGATATTACAGATAACATACATAAAAACAACAAGTATTTCATAGCTCTTTCCTTGTTAGTACCTTACGCGGTTTCGCGCCGAGCGCAGGGCCGACCAGCCCGTCGCGCTCCATCATTTCTACAATTATGGCCGCCCGATTATAGCCTATTCTAAAACGACGCTGTATCTGAGAAATAGACGCCTCCCCTTTTTGTACTACAAATTCGGCTGCCCTGTCATAAAATTCGTCATAATCCTCCGGTTCTGTCTGCGTAGTATCCGTCTCATCATCGGCTAAGATCGACTCATCATACTGAGGCTGCGCCTTGGTCTTTAGAAAATCGACTATTGCCGTTACCTCTTTTTCAGTAACCAAAGCGCCGTGCGTACGGTGCAGGTCTGAACTGCCCTGGGGTAAAAACAGCATATCGCCCATACCTAAGAGTTTTTCAGCGCCAATAGTGTCTATAATCGTACGCGAGTCCACCTTGGATGATACCCTGAATGAAATACGCGAGGGGCAATTGGCCTTTATAAGACCGGTTATAACATCCACCGAAGGACGCTGAGTGGCGATTATTAAATGTATACCTACAGCGCGTGCCATTTGGGCTAAACGCGTAATTAAACCTTCAATCTCCCGCGGAGCCACCATCATTAAATCAGCAAATTCATCAACAATAATAACGATATACGGCAGGTGCGCAGGCGGTGCGGCAGCATCAACGTCTTGCCCGTTTTGGGCTTTAGGCGCAGGCGGCATTTCTTTTATTAATTGATTATACTGGCCGATATTGCGTACTGCATAATTTGACAGCAGGCGGTAGCGCTACTCCATTTGATTAGTCGCCCATTTTAAGACCAGCGCCGCTTTTTTAGGATCAGTAACCACCGGTACCAACAAATGCGGAATATGATTATACATTCCCAGCTCAAGCATTTTGGGATCAAGCATAACCATGCGTACGTCCTCATGCGAAGCCTTGTACAGCAGGCTGCAAATTACAGTATTTAAGGCTACGCTTTTACCCGAACCAGTAGCGCCGGCAATCAAAAGATGCGGCATTTTAGCAAGATCGGTTACATATGGCTGCCCGGAAATATCCTTACCCAAGGCCAGCGTCAGTTTTGAGTCAGAGCGCTTAAAATTATCAGAGCCGATAATCTCCGACAACCAAATGGTCTCTCTTTGCTGGTTGGGTATTTCAATACCCACCACCGCTTTACCCGGAATCGGCGCCACCACCCTTACAGCGCGGGCGCGCATCGCCAGCGCCAAATCATCGGATAGATTAGTTATTTTATTTATTTTCACGCCCGGCGCCGGCTCAAACTCGTATCGGGTAATAACCGGACCGGGATGAATCTGCACCACCTTACCGGTTACTCCAAAATCCTGCAATTTGTTTAATAGGATTTGCGCATTTTCCTGCAAATCCTCCATACACTCTTTTTTTCTTCCCCGCTTGGGAATATTAAGCAGCGCTAGGGGCGGATAATTATATACAGCCGGATCAAACGGCTGCTCTGGTACGGTTAAATCTGTTTCATCCTTCTTTTTTTTACTTTTTTTCTTTAGATAATTAGTTATTATAGCGGGGGAATCCGTTTTTTTGGATTTACTCTTTTTGGATTTTTTACGCTCTGACTTCTCGCTTCCCAAACTGTTTTTTATATGTAAAACCGCCAGTCCCAAACCAGCCAGCCGCCTAAATGATGCCGACCATGTTAATCCGGTATAAAGCATTAAGGATATAATAAATAACGGAACAATGACCAGATAGCTGCCTACAGTATTTAAGTATGGCAATAGAACGGTTTGAGTAATAGAATAACCAAGTACCCCGCCGGATAGATCAATTGTAATTTTACCTAAACTAAGCGGAAGCTTAAAGTACAGAGCAAATAAATTACAAGAGGTTATTATAAGAATTATACCGCTGGCCAGAGTAAGCCAATTTATAGTAATTTTAGATTGATAAAAGCAGACAATGCCAAATGACAGGCTGAATATGGGGAGTAAATAGGCGGATAAGCCTAAAAAAGTATACAGTCCATATGCCAGATATGCACCGATAACTCCTGCGTAATTAGAGGTTTTAGCTGCCTTTGCGCCTGTTATAAACAAATCAGTTGGATTATAGGTAATAAGACTTACCAACAACAGAGCGGCAAGGGCTAAAAAAAACACCCCAAATGCCTCGTTTATGACTTTATTCGTGGTAGCAGTATCATCTGACATATTTTTAATATTTATGTTTCGGGGTGTCTCACCCCAAAACTGCCATAGCCGCTGTAATTCCTGCGAAAACGGGAATGGATATCCCCCAAATGCTGTTAACTTAAGAAAAATGTCATTCTGAATGAAGCAAAGCTGAATGAAGAATCTACTCGCTGTTGCGGGGTAAGATTCTTCGGCTGAAAGCTGAAGAATGACGGCTTTAAAAAATGCTTTTTCGATATTTCGGTTTGTCTCAAACCGAAACCACTGAGGACGCCCTTAACTATTTCGGCATGGGACATACCAAACATCGATCGTGATTACTCCGCCTCAGGCGCTTTTTTGTCCAATTTGGAGCGATAATCATCAACTGCCGCCTGCAAGGCTTCTTCCGCCAAAACCGAGCAGTGCATTTTTTGTTTCGGTAATCCGTCTAAGGCCTCGGCAACCATTTTATTAGATACATTAAGAGCCTCGTCAATGGTTTTACCTTTAACCAATTCTGTTACCATAGAGCTAGTAGCAATTGCGGCGCCGCATCCGAAGGTTTTGAATTTAACATCTACAATACGTTCATTTTCCACTTTAATGTAAAGCTTCATTACATCGCCGCAGACAGGATTCCCCACCTGACCGACGCCGCTGGCATCCTCCATTTCACCTACATTGCGAGGATTACTGAAATGATCCATTACTTTTTTACTGTACATGAGTAAACTCCAAAGTTTAAGATACTAAAATTGGTATTGTAAGCAATTTAGAAAAAAAGACAAAGCAAGGTAAGTTCGACATAAGAAAAAATGGCCATTAATTTCTCTTACCAAAAAGATTATATTCTGTCATTCTAAGACCGCAGGCCGAAGAATCTGCTTGCATACGGGGGCAGATTCTTCACTCCACTTCGCTTCGTTCAGAATGACAGTTAAGAACTGTTAAACGACTTTGGTTTCGGAGTCTGATGTTTCGGCTTGAGACAAGCCGACAATATCAGGTCATCTATAGCTGTCATTCTGAGGGAGGGGAGGCGAAGCCGACCGAAGAATCTAATTAGATTCTTCACTGCGCTTCGCTTCGTTCAGAATGACACGCTTAAAACCTATTATAGAAACATCGAATGACAGATAGTTTTACAAAAGCCTCATAATATACCTAAATCCGCAACTGCTGTAAATGCTCATCCCTCATCGGGACAACATCTAATATAACCGGCTCATCTGCACCGTTTGCCCGATAGGCGACTTTAACCGAAGGACTTAGCTTAGCGTCACTGTAACGAGCGGCAAGGCAAGCCGCTTTAGCCAGATTTTCAGGATGCCGCTCTCCTTGTAATAAAGTAACCGGCCCCGGTGCATCTACTATTTGAAGACAGGTATCTTCTGCTTTTTGCATATTAAGTAAGCGTTTATTTTCCGCCTCATCCCTGCCGACAATTACCTTGGTATTATCTGATATCCTAAAATGACGACCGACTTTCAAAAAAGCAATATCTTTTAGGGTAGGCTCGTCATAATGCACAAACAAATCCCTCATCCGATTAGCAAACTGAAAATCGGTAAGCAGGCATCCGCCGGCCGCACACGCATAATCGTCAATTCCGTAATCTTTAGCCATAGACATCTGCGGCTTACGCGAGCGTCCCTTTATATCCATTAATTTCTCACGGTCTACGATTGAGCCTTCCACCGAGGTAGACTCAAGAAGTTTAGCCGACAGCGGGCGCAGCAACTTGCCGGTTAATCCAGATTCACGCTCTATAAGCCGCATAGCGTCCATACGCTGCGACATTGGACGCTGCCCTAACACTTCGCCGGTAAACACAAAAGCCGCCCCAATCTCTTCCATATAAAGACGCGCCTTGGTAAACATGAAGATGCGGCAGTCTAAGCATGGATTAATGTTTTTACCATAGCCATAACGCGGGTTTTTAATAAGGTTGATATAGTCCATCCCTACGCTTATTATTTTAAGCTTTATATCAAATTGCTCTGCTACGTGCGCCGACTCACATCTTCCGTGACGATTACAAGTACAAAACGGGGAAACAAAATTCATAGCGGTTACTTCAATGCCTTGATCAAGGATTAATCTAACCGCCAGTGTACTATCCAACCCGCCGGAAAGCAGAGCTACTGCTTTTTTATTCATTGATTTATCACTACTCCATAATAAAAATAGGGGGAAAGTAAGATCAAAAAAACTTGACTACTGTTCCCCCCTATTTGTATAAACGCTGTTGGCATACCTTTGAAAAATTGTCTTTTCGTCCAAGTTCTGCGTTGGGTATTAAAATTTAATCCTCGGAATATTAATTATATACCTGTAGTTAAATTTTTCACCCGCCTTGCGCTTAAACGAACGCCCTAATTTTGCAAGGTATGCTTTTAAATCTATTAGGCTACTTTTATTTTAGCCTGTTTGGATGCTTGTTTAAGCAATATATCTTTAGCGCATTCGGCTGCTTTTTTACCCGATAACAGCATTCCGCCAAAAGTCGGACCCATTCGCGGGATTCCGTAAGTAGTAGATACCGCCATACCGCATATGATTAAGCCGGGAAACAACTCGCCGGTGTTTTCAACGATTCCTTCTTCTGAAATATTTACGTGCATAGCGCCCATACCTTTTATTTCCACCAGATTTCTGGTCTCTAAGGATTTTACCACCCAAGCGTCATGCCCGGTGGCGTCCATTACAATCTTGGATTCCAAGGCAATAGGATCAACACAGGTGATTGCTCTGGGCAGAGCGGAAACCGGCGTCCAATTAACTACAGCGCCTTCCACCCTGTCATTTCTTAATACCACATCATCAAACTTAGTCATATTAAGAATTGTTGCGCCGGCTTCACAGGCGGCAGCTACCAGCTTTGAGCAGGCATGAGGACCGTCGGCTACAAATAAACCGTCTTTAAATTTTTTATACGGTATTTTAAGTTATTCCAAAACTTTCTGAGACGGAGCGCGGAAAGTTAATTTATTCATCAAATAACCGCCAATCCAAAAACCGCCTCCCAAATAATTATTGCTTTCTATAACCAATACTTTGTAACCGGCAAGAGCAACCTCTCTGGCTGCCATAAGACCGCTCGGACCGCCGCCGACAATCAATAGATCGCTGGCAATAACATTCTTTAAAGCTTCTGAAAATTCTGAAACAATTGCAGAAGTTACATCAAATTCTGAAATAGGATGAAACATGGCCATTTTATCAGCGCCCCCTTGTTAATATATAAAATTGGATTTATGATCAAAAAGGTAATATTAAACAATTATTTTGTTCAAAACAGATGCTAACACATTCTAAATATCAGGTCAAGGAAAATTTAAGCTGAATTTTATGGACAGTTTTATGGCGAATTCTTCGGGTTATAAAAAGTAGGGTAATTTAATGATAGCCCGGCGGGGCGTTTCTAAACGTAACTGTTCTTTGCAAGGCTATAGCGGCTTTTTTTTCTTAAAGGGCTGGCTGCTGTATTGTTTTTCCGCCGACATCGCAGATATTTTATTATTAAGGGAATAAATAAGCTTAGCAATTGTAGTAACATCAACTAAAGAAGTGTTAATCCTGCCAAGATTGCTCTTAATATCTTCAAAAACACAAGTACCGTTTGAAAAAAGTTTACACTGCGCGCCACATGCCCTGTTTGTGTTAAAAGGACAATAACTCATTTTTTATTTCCTCTTAAATGAACTAAACCAAATAATTCGTAATAACTCGACTTATCTTCCGCACATAAGGACTGGATGCAATCCACCCAAGTTTAATCAAACCGGAGTACATAAAACTAACCATTTTAAACATAGCTTAAAATAAGGCTGTTGGCAAGGAGAATTTTGCCAAGACGTATTATTTTATGTTGTCATATTATGCCGGCAGAGTGAGTCTGAACGCCTCACTCATAAAATAAAAAATAAACTGCCTTAAACCCGCATATTTTATGAGACATAGTAAGTATATGCAAAAACAGTTTATAAAACAATAAAATAGCACAACATCCTATTAATACGATTTGTATTTTTAAGCTTTTTGACAGGAAGCGTAAAGTATATATAATTTCAACAAGATGCACATTGTTCCAGCTTAACTCCCAAATTATTCGGGTTAATCTTTTTGGTTGATCTTTTGAAAATAGCGGGTAAATTTATTTCTAGGGAGTATTAAATATATTTGATTAAGCTTAAATATAAATTTAAAGCAAATTTTACAAGCAGTAAACTTAAAAACAGGTCGCATAAGAATACCGCCCTCTCCCCGCTAAGGATAGGGTTAGGCGCTACAAGTATACCTGCTAGATATTTTAAGAAATTTTACCCAAAAGATTTGGTAGCAAAAATATGAAATCTTCTCCCATTGACGTAAGTTATGTACAGGCGATATTAGGATATATTAGCGCTCTTGCCTTACTCGCAGGAATTTTATGGTTTAGGTTTCGTGAATCTATTACAAAACGGCAGGAAAAAGACCAACTAAAGAAAAAACTTGTTAAGTTTTTATTTGATAAACAAACAATAAAAAAATCCACTCATAATTACATTACTCCAAATTGTACATGTAACATAGAGACTGGCAAGCAAGCAGAACCTGAAATAAACGAAACAGAATCAGACAAAACGCAAGTTGAAAGCAATCAAAATATTTTCAACACAGTATGCAAACTTCTTTCCGCTAAAAATACCCCTTACAAATATTTTATTTTACTGGGTGATGCCGGTATGGGAAAAACTTCGTTTGTTTTAAACTATTTTTTTTATAATCACAGCCTTCCTAAAGATAAAAGACAAAATATTTCTTTGGTTCCCTTGGGGATACCTAACGCCATAAAAAGAATAAAACAAGTACCTAATCAACCATATACCGTTCTTTTTCTGGACGGCTTTGATGAATATGAAAGAGCCGCCCAAGACAGCATGAATCGGTTAAATGAATTAATGCAGGCTTGTAAATATTTCAAGGCTGTCCTAATAACATCTAGCGAACAATGCCTTAAAACCGAAAACAAAATTTCCGACAAAGCAAACCCCGATAAAACCATAAATAATTTTATTAATGTCGGTTATGACGAAACAGACAAATCCGTTCAATATAAATTATACAAACTTTATCTTTCACCTTTTACCAATGAGCAAATAAAAGAATTTTTAAATAAAAGATTTCAGGTATGGCAATTTATCGCAAAAAAAAGAACCAGCGATATATCAAATAAACTAAAAGAGCTGGGCAACAGACCAATGTATCTATCGTATCTTGCTGATATAACTGAAGGTTATGGCCGCAAAAAAGTCCCTGAAACAAGCAACATGTATCAAATTTACCAACAACTAATAAACCGGTGGATGAAAAAAGAAAGTAAATGGATAACCCAATATGAATTATTACCCTTTGCCAAAAAACTGGCGGTTGATATTTATTCAAATATTGAGGAAAGAAAACAACCGGTTATCCCGCAAGCAGAATTAGTAGACATGGGTAAATACAGCCATATATATATTGACGATACCAGCTTTGCCCATAAAGATTCGCTTTTGCATCGCGATATAGAGGGAAACGGTAAATTTGCTCATCGTTCAATTATGGAATTTTTATTTGTAGAGTTTTTCTTAGAGATAGAGGATTCCCAGCGCTCATTTTTTTCATTGACAGAACTAATGCGGCAATTTGTCGTTGAAAAGATCAAACTTATAACAAATGTCCAGATATTGCCCTTTTCTCTTTGCCTTGCGGATTTAGAAAATGCTAATCTTTGCGGGGCAAATCTAAAAAGAAACAATTTAAAAGGCGTAAATCTAAAGGGCGCAAATCTGGAAGGGGCAAATCTGGAAGGAGTGGAATTTTTTAAACAAACCTTATCGCTAGAGGGAGCAAATTTTCAAAAAGCAACCGGTTTATCTTTAGAACAACGGATGTTCGCCAGAGAACATGGCGCAATTATTGAATTTATACCGGGTGAAATGACCATAATTCCCAAAGGAACCTTCTTATACGGCGAAAAGATGCAGCAAAAAGAGATTGATTATGATTACCACATGGACGTCTTTCCGGTAACCAATCAAATGTATAAGAAATTTATTGACGCAGGCGGATATGAAAAAAAGGAACTTTGGTCATTAGACGGCTGGAGCTGGCGTAACAATAATATAACTGAGCCTCGATATTGGAATGATACTAAATTTAACAATCCCAAACAACCCGTGGTTGGAATATCATGGTATGAGGCGCAAGCTTATTGTAATTGGCGAAGCCAAGAGAGCGGGCAGAATTATCGCCTGCCTACTGAAGAAGAATGGGAAAAGGCGGCCAGAGGCAATGATGGACGCGAATATCCATGGGGAAATACATTCGATAAAAACAAATGCAATTGCAGCGAATCTAAAGTACTTGCGACAACAGATGTAACCGGTCATCCGGGCAGCGCCAGTCCTTACGGCTGTCAGGATATGGCGGGCAATATTTGGGAGTGGACGCATAGCTGTATGATTAAGGATATACGCGTGCTTCGCGGCGGCTCATGGCTTTATAACCAGACCTTTGCCCAATGCTACAGCCGCAGCTATAATGAGCTGAACTTTAGGAATTCTAATGTAGGATTTCGCTGTTTAAGGGAAAGTAGCGCTGATTCGGATGATTCTGAAGAAGAACAAAATACAAATATTCAAATACAACTAACAGAATAATTCAACTGTTTTTGGATTTTGTCATTTGAGATTTTCCTTTATATTCCCCTGTCGGTCTATTTCCAAGACTCTGTAATGTTTAGCTTCTATCGGGGTAAGACCGGCCTTTTTTATCCGTTGCGACACCTTTTCAACATCTATTTTGGGCGCTATAAACAGCGGCGGATAGATTGAATTATAAATATTTTCAATTAAAATAATTCCGATTATAAACACCGATATGGATAATATTATTTTAAATAGTAAATCATTTGATTTGGGCAAAAATTTGCTCCTACAGACTCTTAGGAAAACCGCCTGTCATTTGCGAATGTCTATATCGGGAGAGATTTGATATTTCTATAACAGGTTTTAATCATGTCATTCTGAGGCCGAAAGCCGAAGAATCTACTCGCATACAGCGGATAGATTCTTCACGTCACTCCGTTGCGTTTAAGAATGACAATTTCCTTACCTAAGTACGCCCTTTATTTTACAGGATCATATCCGCCGGCACAAAAAGGATTACATCTTATTATCCGCCATATAATTAAGAACAGGCTTTTACCAAGCCCGTGTTTTTGCAGCGTTAAAACAGCATATTCAGAACAGCTAGGATAAAAACGGCAGGCAGGAGGCAGATATGGCGATATTATCCGTTTATACAATTTTATTATATATACAAACAGACGCTTCATTGTTTTACCAACAACTTATTCTTAGTCAACACCTTTTCTATTCTTTCAGCCAGTTGGTTTGAATTTAAGTTTATCATAGAGCGTCTGGCCACCCACACAAAATCATAGCCTTTCGGATATTTATGTTTGTTTAGCCTGAATACTTCACGGCAGATGCGTTTTAATCTGTTCCTGATTACGGCATTACCGTTTTTTTTGCTTACCGAAAGTCCAAATCTGACTTTATCCAACTGGTTTTTCTTATAATAAATCACAAAATAGCGATCTACTATTTTTTTACCGTTTTGGTATATATTGCGGTATTCGGCATTTTTTCTTATCCTGTCTTCTTTGGGGAAACCAAATTTTTTCATCAAACCAACCTATTTAAAACGCCCCTTTGCGCCAGCCAAATTCTCAACAAATTCCTTGGCTTGAGTAAGCCCCATTTTATAATGGTCCCGGGCAAATTTTATCGCCTGAATTTTATAACCTGCTTTTGCCTGCTCCATAATACTGTCTTTTGATAATATTCTTAAGATTTTTTTGCTTACAGCCAAGTATTCATCCTTTGTACCTGCCGAATAAGACTTTGTCAAGAAAATTGTTCGATCTTTGGTGATTAAAGCCAATCTATAATATGACAAAGCATACCTGTCCCCGACTCCACTGGTCTGAAGTATGACTTTTTTGATATCTGAAAAGGCGATAATACCACTGTAGGGTGGATCAAGGGGTCTTATATTACAGATATACTTTATAAACAAAGAACTCCAAATTATAACAAAAGATTACCCCGAATCCGCCAGCATTGCTCACCGCCGGATGTGGTGGAACCGCTGCTATCAGAAAACATAATCTTAAACATATCTTTTAGGCTCATTTTCAATATGTGCTTGTTCCACCCTACATTTAAAAGCAAGTCTTGCGTAACATGAATTATAAATTTTATTCCTGTTTTGACTGCTCTGTTTTTTCGGCCTCATCTGTTTTGTTTGCTTTATCGCTATTACTTGTATTGCCTGCATTATCCGTCTCATCTGTATCATCTGTTTCTTCTACTACAAGCAATCTGGGCGGTATGGGACGTTTAGGCGAATTCTGTTTATCAAAACCAGGTCCAGGGGAAATCGGTCCCGGAGAAACAGGACCCTTTAGGCCTCGTCGTCCCCCCTTTTTATGCCCGCCATGCGCCATAGCTAAAGAGGGAATAAGTAATAATGAACAAATAATAAGACTAAAGACTTTTTTCATAAATTGCTTCTCCTTGTTTTTTATATAATATAAAAATACCATATCTTTTTAATTTTACCGGTATATAAATGATTGTCCAGCAAAGTTTAATTTTTAGTTGGCATAAACAAATGATTGTGATATAAAGAGATAATAGTTTTAATAATTCGGGGATATCTCAATTCTAAAAGAATCTATATGAAAAAAGCAAATATTAATATGGACAAATATCTGGGTAAGTTAGATAGCGCCATCAATAAATTGATAAGCGTACAAAATCTACACGGAGAAATTAAATAATATGGATTATAAGGAATTAAAACAAGAGATAGCCCAACTAAAAGAAATTGTCAAAAAAATCGGCAAAGAGGGTTTTTCGCAAAGCAGACAGTTGGATGAGATAAACAAAAAAATTGAATATATAGATAAATCCGTTGACCTAAAATTTAAACATTTTGATGAAATACTGCAATCAGCGCAGATAGAATATGAAAAAAGCCTGAAAAATATTCAGGACGATATCCGCTATCAAGCAGAAAGCCTGACTAATATTTCAGGTAAATTAACTTCCCTTAAATATTGGTATATAACTGTAGGGATAATAATTTTGGGTATAATAGCCATATTAATCCCCAAATCCACACAAACCAAAATGCCGGAATTAGCTGAGATAAAAAAATCAAACCAGCAACTGGTACTAATAGTACAAAACGAAAGTAAAAACATAACTGAAACCGTAAACAAACAAAATGAAAAACTATTAAACGCCATTAAAACAGAATCTCAAGAAGTCTCCGCACCAGCAATCAGCTCCACAGCGACTCCCCTCAAAACAAGTATTTTGAAAAAAGAATTAAAGGCTATAAAAAAACAAAATGAAAAACTTATAACAAAAATTCAGGAAGATAATCAAAAATTGCTCTCAGCCTTACAGCAAACCAACCAAGAATACATGGCAACTATAGCAGAGCTTATACATTCAATTCCCGCACCAGCGCCAGCCCAACAAAACATGCAGACAGAACCCATAGAAGAAAACGAACAAATGGATACATTCGCTCCAGCAGAAGATGAATTCTAATTATACTTATAACTGTCACTCTTAAGTAAAACATTATCATATATCAAACAATTGACGTAAATTTCCTGTAGGGAAGGGACGCATCCCATCCTGCATCCTCGGGCGGGGACAAGCCGCCGCCCCTACAGTTTAATAAATTCAACAATTTTTATGTCAAACTCACGTTATGTAGATGCCGACCTTCTGGTCGGCTATCGCTTACGCCGGTCTTAAGGCTTGTTTGGTGCGTCTAACCAAGCCGACTTAAAAGTCGGCAGCTAAAAATTTAAAGAAACATCGAACTTGTGGCGTCAGATTCTCAAATCTAACACCTGTTAACGTGGCCGGATTTGAGAATTCGGCAACACCTAATATGTTGTTTTATTTAACTTTAAAGATTGGATTTCCTATGCGATTAGGTAACATCCAATTTAAAAATATCCTGCCAAACTTTCTTTTGCCCTAGTTTTTCCAACTCTAAAAGCTGATCATGCAATTGCTCTGGCGTACTAAACGAGCATTCCAGCCGAAATTTTCCGCCTTCAAAATAAGCGGGCGGAATAAGCTTTGTACCTGCCGGCAATTTTATTGCCTTAATATATCCATTAAATTTACCTTCGGCTATATTTAACTTGGGATAACGGCGTTGCTTTAAATATTGTTTTATACTTTGTGCTTTTTGGGGATTGCCTAAAGCGGTATCACTTAATAATCCGGTTATTTGCTCACAGCCTAACACGTCTGATAATGTTTTATCCTCGCGTCGGCTTATCTCCCATATAAGGGATATGATTTGCCGTTGATTGGATGCGCTGAAGGGGATTCGCTTAAATATATTCGCAAGGCTTATTTGTTCTGCTTTCGGCCATTTGCTTAAATCATAGGCTATGTCTTCATTTATTGCACCTTGCGCTACAGCCTGTTTTACTTTTTCCTTTAATCCGAATACAGCTAAAAATTTATTTAAAATTTTGTAATGAGCGGCTAATCCCAAAAGCGGCAGGTATTCGGTAATTACTTTTTCCGGCGGCAGATATTCCAATAATTTATTTATAATATTGGATTTTTCTATTATATTAAACTTACGAATGCTCAAGTTGTCGTAAATAGCCAACTTAAGCGTCTCCAGCGGCGGTATGCGCTCTATAATAATACAATCTATAGAGCTAAAGCCAAGCCGACCCGCCGCCCAAAGCCGGCGATAACCGCAGATCACGTGATATGCCGCATCTTTGGGATATACTACAAGCGGTTGAATTAATCCTACCTTACGAATAGAATCAACAAGCTGCTGTTTTTCTATGGGATAGCTTACGGCAAATTCCGCCGTATCCAGATTATCTATACTAATTTGTTTAATTTGTTTTGACATGGTTTTATATAACCTGAATCCCACAGAAGGAAAGCCAGAAAATCCTTACATACCAGTTAGTACATCATTTCAGTAAAAGACATACATTTATTCTGTCATTCTGAAGCGCAGCGCAGCCCTTCGCTTTGCTCGAGGATAAACTCCGTGAAGAATCTGATCGCTGTTGCAGGGGGAGATTCTTCGGCTTATCGCCTCAGAATGACGGGTTTAAAGAAGTCTTTTAAGCATAAAATGTTCTTAAGTCAACAGTATTTGGGGTTTATTCCCCCGTATCACGGCAATGCTGTTGACTTAAGGTCTATACTATAATGAAAAGCTCTTTTTAGCCTGTCATTCTGAGGCCGAAGGCCGAAGAATCTTGTTTGGATACGCTGGTAGATTCTTCGCTTCATAATGACAAACTTAAAGCCTATTATAACGTGAGTTCGACATAAAAGTTCTTGATTTTGTTATCTTGTAGGGGCGGGTTTCAAACCCGCCCCTACAGCAAGATGGGATATGCCCCTCTTCTACAAAAATTTTACGTCAATCAAATCTATACAAAACACCAACCAGCTGATATATAAAAACAATTTAATTTTTCTTATGCCGAATTCACGTTATTATAGAAATATAGATAGATTTATGCTATACAAGCATCGTTATTATGCCTGAAGGTTGATATATATTCAAGCCGGATTTTACCGAAGATTCAAATTGATTTATAAACAATAATATGTTATTCTTTAAAAAATTAATTCAGTGAGGTAAAGTATATGGTTGCCAAAACTTCTGATGACAATATAAAAGGTGCGATAAAAAACAGGTTGCAGGCATTTAATCCCAGAATTAAACGCTGGGTTAAAATAGACACAACCACCGGTAGGATTATAGCACACAAAAAGACCCCTCATCCCTATAAGCACGTCAGAAAAGCAAAATAAATCATCATGTAAAAAATAATGATCATCTGCCCTCTAACCAGTGATGAATGCTCCAAAGCATTAGCGCCCCGACCTCAGAGTTGTTTTTTAATGACTGCCTTACCGGATAACCCTTCCGATAAACTATCCAATATACGCAAAGCTATTAAAAATACTTGTAACAGCTTATCTTTTCAGCTAATTACCGCTGAAGATATTTCAGTAAGCGGAGATATACTTTGTAAAATTTGTCACACTATAAGGTCCACTTCTTTCGGTATTTCCCTTTATTTGAAAGAATTTGAAATTAGTGCAGTATCCAATATTTTTTTGGAAACCGGACTTATGCTTGGTTTTGGCAAAACAGTTTTTCTTATTACAGAACAAGGTCACAAAAGACCCTCTGATTTTTCCAGAACAGAGTGGATTTTGTTTAAGTCTAACCATGACTTGGAATGCAAGCTAAGCAAAAACATTAAGGATTTGTTGAGATTACCTGACTTTTATGTAAATATTTTAGCCGACCTTGCCTTAGAAAAAAAAGATTATGAAAAAGCCGCTAAATATTATATAGAAGCTGTTTTGATTTCCAAAAATAAAAAGGCCAAATCGAAACTAGAAGATATTCTGAGAATCCTCAAAGCTAAAAAAGAAGATACTGGTTTAGAACGCAGATTAAGTGAAGACATTGATGTGTTCTTAAGAAGTTTAAAAATTTAACATAATAATTGTAACCCGATATTCTACCTAAATAAACCATGCCCTATACTCAAAATGAAATTATCGCTAAAACATATGCCGCAGGGATTGCAGGCGCCGGAGGAGGCGGTTTCCCTGCTCATATAAAGCTGGCTTCCGCCGCTGATACGCTGATTGCAAACGGCGCCGAATGCGAGCCATTATTATACAGCGACCAATATACCATAGTCCAGCAGCCAAATAAACTCATAAGCGGTATACGGGCTGCAATGAGCGCTGTCGGCGCAAAAGAAGCATTTATCGCCCTAAAGCAACATTATTATCAAGCAATATCCGCTATAACTCCCTATCTTGAGCGTTTTCCCCAAATTAAATTACACATACTACAAGATTTTTATCCGGCTGGAGACGAGCATCTGCTGGTATATGAGGTTTTAGGCAAACTTATCCCGCAAGGGGGCATCCCTCCGCAGATAAACGTACTAGTCAATAATGTAACCACTCTTACACAAATCGGATACGCTATGCAAAATGAAAGCGTAATCCAGCGTGCGGTTACCGTAACCGGCGAGGTTAAACACCCTTGCGTCCTAAACGCGCCTATCGGCACAAGCATAAAAGATTTGATTGATGCCGCAGGCGGCGCAAGAATTAAGGATTATGCTATAATTGCCGGAGGTCCCATGATGGGGCGTATTACCGGTTGCGATGAGCCGATTACCAAAACCATAAGCGGGATCATCGTACTCCCCACCGATCATATATTAGTAACCAAATACAGCCAATCCATTACAGACGTATTGCATAAGGCGCGCCTATCATGTGAGGGCTGCCGTATGTGTACTGATATGTGCCCGCGTTATCTATTGGGACACCAGATACAACCGCATCTTGCAATTCGCGGCATGAGCTACGGACTGCATACGCATACGGATTATTTTACCGCCGCATTTTTATGCTCTCAATGCGGCGTGTGCGATATGCTGGCCTGCCCCTGTCATCTTTCTCCGCGCAAGATATATCGAACTATAAAACAAGAATTAGCCAGTCAAGGCGTAAAGAATCCCCACCCTTTGACTATCCCAACCCCTCATCCTGACCGCTATGGACGCAAAGTTTCTCTAAAACGATTAGCTCAAGCGCTCAATCTGACAGCTTATATGCAAAAACCGGTATTTAATACCGAACAGGTGATACCGGCACAGGTACGTATAAAACTGCTTCAGCATATAGGAATGCCTGCGCAACCGGTTGTAAATACAGGCAACATGGTTAAAAAAGGACAATTAATCGGAAATGTAGACCAAAATAAAACAGGAGCGCTAATACACGCGTCAATCAGCGGACAGATTAGCGGGGTAACGGATGATTTTATAGAAATACAGTCGCTGTATTAAGCGATGTTTTACCCTCTTAGAAATATCGTCAGTAGCCGCCGACCTTAAGGTCGGCTGCTACAGTTTAATATAATTCTACCAAGCCTCTTCTCCGCCTTTAAGCGGATGAGCGTCAGGCGCGTGAAATTTACTCTTTTGCAAAGATTTAAGGTAGGCCGTCAATTTTTGAATACTGTTTCGCTCAATTACCTCTTTACCAGCCAAAGCATGTTCATAACAATATTGAATGTAGGCCACATAATGGCTGTCCACCGCTCGTCCGTCCAATGGCCCTTCGCCTTCTGTCTTATGACAACTGCCGCAGCTCTTGCCATTGGTTCCCAAACTAGGATCATTAAAAAGCGATTTACCGTCTATAACCGCTTTAGCCGGCGCTACCTGACCCGCCGCTCCGGCAGGCGGCTGTATCTTACCGCCTTGTACCTGCTGCATGGTCTGCTGCATGATTTTTTCGCGCATCTGTCTTTGAAAATCCGTCATCTTCTGTTGAGCAGATGCGCTCAAACTTATTCCCAGCATAAACAGTACGGCGATTCCTAAGAAGTAATAACGTTTCATGAAATTCTCCTTTTATAAAATATTATCCAAATAATTAGTAGCTTAAAATATATCATTTTTATAATTTAAGTACAATTATTTTTTCCTCCTATTAATCACTTAACAGCAAAAAAGAAACAAAACAACGTTACGCAACAATATTGTACGTAATTGTTACGTAACGTATGCACAGCCAAGCATTTTTCCGGCTAGCCATCCGTATCACCCCGTAACGCAAGTTGACAAAAATGTTATATTGTGTAATAATACTTTCATTGGACAATGTGTGGTTATAATCCAAGTCGGAAAATTTCAAGCTAGCTTATAATTTTTGAACCCTTTTTAACTTGAGAGGCTAACTTATGCCTGTAACCAAAAGAAAACATCAAAACCAAGATTCAGAATCAGCTAGTAATGAATTGGAACTAATTAACCTTGAACATTTTACAGCCTATCACTTGTTAATAGAAAAAATAATCGGTTATCTAGGGCAATCTAATGCAAACTCCCAAACCGGAAAAACCAACTCCCTTAATCCTCTTGATTTATTACGCCTATCCAACAGCCTGAGTATCGCCCAAAAGGGACAGCGGCTGGCGACTCACATGGATCATGAAGGCAAACAGCCGCTTGAACAATGGATGGATGCTGTAAAAATACACGCCCTGTCTGATGTAGAATTTCACCGCAGCGCTCTATATAATATGCCGCTTTTTGCTCCGCAAATTGAAGCTATACAATTAGTGGAAAAACATATTCATGAAAAAACGGGCAAAGTAATCACCATACGCAGCGCCCGTCAGACCATGAAAAACGAATGCTCCGGCATGATTTGCGTAAGGGCGCTCGCATATTATAAGGATAAAGGCGGCACATACATTCGCACAGCCCCCACTTGGCGGCCGCAAATCCTAAATTCCAAACAGCGGATAGAAAAATTCCTAAAGCGCGATCCGCTGATAAATAAAGATTATCAAAGCCGCGACGGGTTTATCTTACAGCACGGCGAGGCGCAAATACTTTTGCTTTCCAGCGATAAAGGCGCAAATGTAGTCGGCTCCACCGCATCTATTGTCTTAGACATTGATGAGGCGCATAAGGTTGATAAAGGTAAATTTGAAGAGGATTTCGGACCTATGGCCGCATACCATAATGTACCAATTATTATGTGGGGAGTAGCGGCGGATAAGCAGGACTTACTATATGAATACGTCCAGCATAACCGACAGCATAATCCTGAATTAAACTTAAATTATCCGGCCAGCATATGGTGCGAGCTAATGCCACGATACGCCAAACACTATGAAGAGCGCGTAAGGAAACTGGGAGCGGATCACCCTGTAATACTTACTCAATACGATTTAGTGGACGTAGATACATTGGGAGGGTATCTAAAATCGGCTCAAATAGCCAGCTTGCTGGACAGCGAGCATATACGCTATTTTGCGCCCAAAGACGGTCGCACCTATATGGTAACTATAGATATAGCCGGTGAATCAGAAACAGAAGAAGATAATCCGCAGGCAAAAAGCCAAGGCGCAAAAGACAGTACAGTAGCCTTTGTATTTGAGATAGACTCAAATGACATGAAAAACGACTATCCGGCCTGCCGCTTGGTTGATATACACTGGTGGACAGGTAAATCGCTAAGCGATGATTCAAGCGGTCTGCCCGGGCAGCAGTCAAGCCTTCTTCGCCTGCTTAAGCTGTGGCGTCCGCAGGTAACAGTAGTAGACAGCCGCGGAATAGGCGAACAGATGGCTAAATATCTGGCCAAACATCATACCGGAGTAATAACCTATGCGGCAGACAGCGGTTCGGTCAGCCAAGATTGTTACGGTCTTTTGGCCTTAATAAACAACGAACGCTTGAAAATATTTAGAAATGATGATTCCGCCGAATACAGCGAATTATGCCGCCAGCTTACCTATTGCCGCTATGAAATAAGAGGACATGACAAAATGCGGCTCTTAAAACCGGGCCGCAACGTACATATAGATATGGCGAAGTCCTTGACCTATCTTTACCGCGGATTATTGCAATTTACGCCGGCGGCTATAAGCGGACTGGAACCGCCCCGCGGCTGGTACCGCTCCAGACGCAAAAGAATCTGGGGGTAAGGTCAATACCATTGACTTAAGGTAGCTGTCATTCTGAACGAAGCGGAGCGCAGTGAAGAATCTACCCCCGTATGCGAGTAGATTCTTCGGCTTCCAGCCTCAGAATGACAGCATACAATACATTTATGTTTCGGGGTGGGCCCCCCGAAATATACAATAATGGGGGTAAAAGCCATATGGGTATAAAGCATAGCTTAATAAATCTGATAGCCGGAAATTATATACAAAAAAGAGTAAAACAAGCCCTAAGAGAATCATTGCCCGGCGGAGGGGCTATAGATAGCGACGAACACTTATACCGCAAGCTTACTGGTAATATAAATAAAGACCTATCCTCTATAAAACAAGAGCGCATGCTGCAAATCGTCTATCATTTATACGAGACCAATCCGCTGGCTCACCGCATTGTTGAGATGACCAATGATTTTATCGTAGGAGAGGGCATCTCATATGAGGCGCCGGATAAAAAGACTAAAGCTGTATTAGATGAGTTCTGGTATGATCCGGTAAATTTGTGGGACATAAAACAGCATAATAAAGCATTAGAGCTGGGATTATACGGCGAGCAATGCTATAGCGTTGTGGTGAATGAATATAACGGCAGGGTACGCTTGGGTTATATTGATCCGCTGCATATTGATGAGGTAATATCCGACCCTGATAATGCCGAAGTGATTACCCATATAAGATTAAAAGGCAGCGCTGGACAAGCCGGCAGACTGCTTAAAGTAATTGGCCAAGACGAGGCCGCCGACAGCGAAACCTACGGCTATCTTACCGGGGATTGCTTTTTCTTTAAGGTAAACAGCGTAAGTAATTCCACTCGCGGGCGCTCTGATCTATTGTCTTTATGCGACTGGCTCTCCGGTTATGACGAGTTTTTATTTAACCGCTTGGACAGAGCTGCGCTGATAAACGCCTTTGTCTGGGATATCACTCTAAAGGGGCTCACGCAAGAAGAAATCGAACGCTGGCTGCGCAATACTCCGCCGCCAAAACCCGGCTCAATTCGCGCGCATAATGAAAATGTACAGTATAAGGCTGTAGCGCCAGATTTAAAGACTGAAGATGCCACCAATGAAGCGCGGATGATAAAAAATCATATCTTAGGCGGCTCCGGTTTTCCAGAACACTGGTTTGCAGAAGGCGGTAATGCCAACCGCTCAACCGCTGCTGAAATGGGCGAACCCACCATAAAACATCTAAAGGCCAGACAACGTTATTTCCGTTATATGCTGGAGTATATATTCAGGTTTGCACTTGATCAGGCGCTTATTCATCACCGCTTAACCCCAGAAAATGATACCGGTTTTCAGGTTATTATGCCGGAGATATCCTTAAAGGATACAAATACTTTGAGCCTATCGCTAAAACGTGTAACCGATGCCCTGCAAATAGCCCAAGAGCGCGGCTGGGTGAGTCAGAACAGCGCCTCTAAATTATTTGCAATGCTGGCAGGCCGCATGGGGTTTGAGATGTAAGTTACTGTCACCCTGAGCATAAGCGCAATATCTGCCATTTTGTCATTCTGAGGGAAGAGGCTGTGTCGCAATTACCTTTGTCCAATTTTTACGTCTACAGGTGGTAGAGATACAAGGCTTGACGTACAACATACGGTGCAAATCCCACCCGAAAGGTAATTGCGACACAGCCTCGAAGCGAAGCTGACCGAAGAATCTGCCCACATATGCGAGTAGATTCTTCGGCTTCCAGCCTCAGAATGACAGGCATAGCAAGGCAAACAACCAGATGGAAAATCAGTTGTGTCAAGTGGATTAAGGGGTTTTATATAACAGGTGTGCTTATATATTTGAAGGATACCAAACAGCAATAAGATTACTCCGAATCCACCATGCCAACAAAGATGGTGGAACCGGCTTACGCCTTGTTCCACCCTACAAGATCAAGCTGTTTATTCTGATATATCAAGGAGGAATGATGAATCAATTAAAAATTGATACTCCGCTCATTGAATCTACACATAAAAAGGGGAGCGAATGGGAGGTGGTAATTATCCAAGCCGGTTTATCCGGTAATGGTTTTAATTATTCACCTAAAGTTTTAAAGCAGGCGGCTCCCCTGTTTGACGGGATACGCGCTCTGGCCAGAGCCGACGGGGAGCATGTAAAGGATACAAATAAAAATGTAAGAAACATTGTAGGCTGGTTCAGTAATCCCCGATTTACCGAAGATAAAATAAAGGCCTGTTTCCACATATCAGAGGCCGCCGACTGGCTGCGTCTTTTGATGCTGGATGCCTGGCGGTGCGGCAAGCGCGATATAGTAGGGTTTTCCATTGTCGCTCAAGGCGAAAGCCGTCTGGCACGTAACCGGAACGGCATAATCAAATTTGTAGAGTGCATCCATAAGGTGGATACAGTGGATGTGGTGGTTAATCCGGCGGCCGGCGGCCGGATTGCCAAATTAGTGGCCGCAAGCGGCCCCAAATTAAGGGAGGAAGAATTTATGCTTGAAGAAATGCTAAACTTTATAGAACAAAATGCGCCCGATCTTTACGGGGGGCTGGATATGAAAAACATCGACCAGCAGCAAGCGCTTAAATTATATACAGAGGCGGTTTCGCGTCATCCTCAACAGGCTCCAAATAAAACCGGTCTGACAGATAGGCTTTATGCTTTGGAAGAGGAACTAACGCTTACCAAGTGCAGATTATTCTTAGCCGAAGCGCTGCACGAAAGCGGTCTGCCGCCGCTTGCCAGACAAAAAATTAACCGGCGGTTTCGCAATCAGGTGTTTACGGAAGAAGATTTACGCGAGGCTGTATCTGAAGAGCGTAATTTCCTGGCTCGTATTTCCGGTTCTCATAATGTAAAAGGGGCGGGTATTACCCATGTTACAGGAGAGCGACAGCGTACCTTAAAGGCGCTGGACGGTTTTTTCGCCAACCGTGATATTGACGGAATACCGCGTTTTCGATCATTCAGGGAAGCCTATGTAACCATAACCGGAGACAGTTCTCTAAGCGGTCAACTGCGTGATGCGCGTAATTTAAAAAAGTTTACAGAATCCTTAACCAGCTCATCATGGGCGGAGGTTTTAGGCGAATCCATAACCCGCACCATGCTTAGCGAATACCATACCCCGGGTTTGGATGATTGGCGCAAGATAGTATCCGATATTACGTCAGTACGCGATTTTAGAACCAACCGCCGTATGCGTATCGGGGGATACGGGACACTGCCGGCAGTAGCTGAGGCTGCTAGTTATCTGTCGCTTACCTCGCCCGCCGATGAGGAGGCTACCTTTACAATTGCCAAAAAGGGCGGCTTAGAAGATTTGACTCTGGAGATGATCGCAAATGACGATGTAGGCGCAATAAGACGTATACCGCAAAAATTGGGACGCGCCGCCGCTCGTACGTTATATAAGAGCGTACTTGATGTTATTGTAAATAATAACAATACTTCATATGATGCAACACCATTATTCGATGCTGCGCATAATAATTTGGGCAGCAGCGCTTTAGCCGCCAACTCATTGCTTAGCTCCAAAATAGCTATGAGCGAACAGACCGCCTATGGAGATACCGCCGATATTTTGGGGCTTACTCCCAAATGGCTGCTTGTACCCTTGGAATTAGAAGATATAGCCTACCGGCTGGCAGCCTCGTCTACTGTAATCGGAGTTACCAATAATGCGGGTACTGAACCCAATATTCATGCAACATATGGTCTGGGGGTAGTAGTCGTACCCTACTGGACTGACGCTAATGACTGGGCGCTTATCTGCGACCCGGGGGATTGCCCCACTATAGAAGTAGGTTTTTTTAACGGCAATGAAGAGCCGGAACTATTCGTACAAGATCAACCGACCTCCGGCTCCATGTTTTCGCAGGATAAAATAACCTACAAAATCCGGCATATATACGGTATCTGCGTATTAGACCACCGCGGTATGTACAAGTCTGTTGTGGTTTAGATTTATTGGGTATGTTTCGGTATGTCTCATGCCGAAACATACCTGCAATGAGCAAACTGTTTCGGGGTGAGACACCCCGAAACATAAAAAATTGTCATTCTGAATGAAGCGCAGCCCTTCGTTTTGCTCAAGGATAAACTCCGTGAAGAATCTACTTGCATATGCGAGCAGATTCTTCGGCCTACGGCCTCAGAATGACATGGCATATACAAAATACATTAAGGAGATAATTTATGCCGGCGCCGACTTATAACTGTCCATTCTCATCCGCTGGTACTACCAGTAAAACCTGTGTTGCAATTTTAGCTGAAAACACCAATGCCAGCTGCCCGCTGTATGATGCAGTGGATGAGCAATGTATGTTAAGACAAAGATTATTATACGATCGCGAGCTATGGCGCGGAGAACAGCCATAGCAATAAGCAATATATGCAACGCAAAACAGTTTCGGGGTGAGACACCCCGAAACATAAACGAGTCTGACTAACTTTAGCTGTCATTCTGAACGAAGCGAAGCGCAGTGAAGAATCTCCCGCATCCGTAAGCGAGAAGATTCTTCGCTCCGCTCCAGAATGACAGAAAATAAGCATATTTCATAAGGAGAAAAGTAAATTAATGCCGCTCATCGACTTAAAAAACAAGGTTAAAAGGCTTATTCAGGATGAGGCAGGCAGGCTTAAATCTGAAGAGCTTACCGATTTTATTTTAGAAGCCTTAGGCTATTTTAGTAAAGATTATCCACATGTAAAAATTGCCGATATCCCCGGTGATGGAAGTTATCTATACAATCTGCCGTCAGACTGGATAGAGGCGGTATCATGGTTAAGACAGGTGGAATATCCAGTGGGTAAACAAATACCGGTTTATCTGGAAGCTGATGACTACAATTTGTATAAAACGCCTTCAGGAGAAAAGCTACGCTTTTTAAGGCATACTCCCAATGCAGCGGAAACTATCCGCCTGACTTATACCACTCCCTTTACCAAAACCAGCTTAGATAACATTCCGGTCTCCATGCAGGATGCCTTAGCGTTGCTTACCGCCGCTATATGTTGTGAGACGCTGTCGCGCTCCTATGCTCAGAATATAGACTCGGGTTTGGAAGTTGATATTGTGGATTTTCAAAGTAAATCCAATCTATACGCCCAACGCGCTAAGGAATTACAGCAAAGATACAACCGCCTAATGGGTAAACAAAAAGGAATAGGCGCGGCTACCGGCGTTGCCGACTGGGATGTAAATTACCCCTGGGGAGAAGACAGACTGAATCACCCGCGCAAACAACGCTAGGGGCGTGTCAAGTTTAAATTGTCGTAAGCTGTCACCCTGAGTGAAGCGAAGGGTCTGCTTACATAGGTTGAAAGATTCTTCGCTGCGCTCCAGAATGACAGGCTAAAAAGAGCTTTGTCTTTACAGCCACAAAATTCGCCCATAGAACATTTTGTTTTTAAGGAGATAAGTATGCCCATTTTGGTACAAAAAACCCAATTAGCAGCTAAGCTTGAAGCATCAGAGGGCAGCCCGGAGACACCGGCAGCCGCAGATGCCTTGTTAATTATAAATCCCAATTTCACACCGCAAATTGAGACTCATGAACAAAATCTTATTAGCTCAGATTTATCGCGCTATAAATCGCTTACCGGCAGGCGTTCTGGAAAAATAAACTTTGATGTACAGCTTAAAGGCTCAGGCGCTGCCGGAGTTGCGCCCGAATGGGGTAAGCTGCTTAAAGTCTGCGGTTTTTACGAGGATATTGCCGCAGGCATAAGCGTAACCTATACCCCGACATCAGCCGGCATACCAAGTATTACCTTATCAGTATATATGGACGGGCTGCTTTTAAAACTATGGGGCGCCCGCGGCAGCGTAGCTTTTAATTTTTCAGCGGGAGCGCCGGCCACAGCCAGCTTTGTATTTACCGGCGCTGATTTTTCGGTGGAAGATGCGGCAATACTCGCCGGTGTAAGCTATGATACTACCGAACCGAAAATATTTTCTAATGCCGCCTTTTCTATAGACAGCTATCAGGCATTAATAGAAAAATTGGAATTGAATATCAATAATAATATGCAATTGCGCTCTGATGTAAACAAACAAAGCGGATACCTAAGCGCAGCGATAACCGGCAGGCGTCCGGCGGGATCGCTTGATCCTGAATTACCGCTGGTTGTCCAATACGATATATTCGATAAATGGCGCAGCGGAAGCGAGGGCGCATTAAGCTTAACCTTGGGGACGACCGCTGGTAATATCATCAACATCAGCGCTCCCAAATGCCGCTACAGCCGGCTTTCTTTAGCCGATAGGGGCGACATACGCACTCTGGGCGCTGATTTTGAACTAAACCGCAATACGGGCGACGATGAGTTAAGTATTGTGTTGACATAAGGGGTAAATCATGGGACTGGCTCAAATCCGCACTGAAATAAAAAACCTGTTAGAAACCGTATCCGGTATCGGCAAGGTACATGACTATGAGCGCTGGACTAATGACTGGCGTACGTTTTTGAACTGCTTTAATACTGATAATAACAAAATAAACGGCTGGATGATAACGCGGATAGATACGAGAGAACGTCTACAAGCTGCCGGAGCAGTGAATATTGCCACCCATACCCTTGCCATTAAAGGTTACTATGGACTAAAGGATAATATAGAAAGCGAAAAGACCTTTCAGGACTTGATTGAATCCATACGCTCAACATTGCGGACGCACAACAATTTAAATGGAACCTGCCTTAAGAGTTACCCGCCGCAAGTGGACGTACTTTCTCCCCATCCTTACGCCGGAATCCTGATGCACCAATGCCGAATACAACTTAAGGTAGAAGAATATATCCGCTATACGCCAATATAATTAACTCAAATTGCTGCCTATAATGTGAGTTATCCTTTTTGTCATTCTGAGACCGAAAACCGAAGAATCTCCCCCCCACACAATAGCGAGGAGATTCTTCACTCCGTTGCGCCGCGTTGGCAATGACAGGTATAAAACTAAATATTTCTAAAAACAAACCCACATAGGCAGCAACTTGGGTTAATTAAGGAAAAGGTAGGTTATTTAATGTCTGAACTTAGATTTATGTTGTCAAAAGATAAGCAGAAATATTATGATAGATTAAGCGGGGCAGACAAGGAGTCTCTGGAGAAAGAGTATCCTAGAGTATCCCTAGAAAATGGCGCTTTGGTATCTATCCCTGAAGATGAGTATTGGCTGGCAAAAATGATCTTTTGGGAAGCAAGGGATGCAAAGCTGGATGATAAGGCGAGGGAAGCCGTTGGTTGGGTGGCAAGAAATCGCAGGGAAAACCCCTTTGGCAAGTGGGGTACGACCTATCAAGACGTAGTTACTGACCCGGGACAGTTTAGCCCTTATCTTGCTAGGGATACAAATGACAGTCTTTTAATAAAGGAAATTCAAAAAAATCCTACAGAAAAAAAAGCTTGGGATAATTGTATCAGAATTGCAAAAGATGTTGTTAATGCTCCAGAATCGTCCAATCCTCTACCTGATATTTTCTATTTTCACAGCCCAAATGCCTATAATGGCCCGGTTAGATATCAATCTTGGATGTTAGATATGGATATTGTACGCGTAGAAGGCATAGACCCTTGTGATTTTGAATTCTTTCGTTAGGAAGATATTAGCAGATATGAGAACTAAGCACAAAATAGTATTGTTAATAGCGCTCGCTGTTGTATTCCTTGTTTTCGTCGGTAATCTATCAATCGTTTTCTGTAAAACGCCGGTTTGTCCTGCTATAACCCCGGATTTTGTTTCCGGCGTTAAACCGTCCTATTTGATTAAAATTATAAGAGAGGGAACTCCCGAAGAAAAACAACAGGCAAGAGACAGCCTCTTTAATTACTTAATTAAACGATATAACCCTGCAAATTATGGAATGTCGTTTAACCGGCGGCTTTTCTTTGAAAATATATGCGGGGATATGCAAGATGAATGTATTGCGGCCTTTGGTCTTAAAGGGGGAAGAACTAGCGTTGTTTGCATATTTAAAAAGAACAAAAATGAATATATTGAATCTGATTTTTTTAAAAGAAGCCAGATACAAAACATTGAATTTGAATATCTAATAGACGCCAAAATATCGGCGCTACAGCTAGACGAGTTAAACTGGGGCAGCGGTTTCCAAGATTATACCCGGACATTACTAAAATGGGACCAAAATAAAATGAGAACTATTTGGAGCGGAACATTAAAAAAAAGCTCCTTTATTTTTCCTGAGGATTATCGGACAGAAGAAACAGCAGATATTTCATACCAAGATATAGACAATAACGGAATCAAAGAAATTATTAGAGAAGGTTCCGTAAAAACTTTTGCTTTTGATAAGGATAAAAAAAAATGGGGTACTTTAGCAAAATCTGAACATAAATTCCGCCAAGTATATAAATGGGAACCCAACAGCTTTAAATATAAACGGCTTTCTGATTAAATAACTTGTTCTTTTTTGCATCTAAAATTTACCTTATTGAAATTATCGCATGGGGACAAATTAATCTTTGAAAAAATATTAGATAAAAGGCAGGGAGCTACATACCAAAAAAACAACTTAATTATCATACAGTTAAAGCCTATAATGACAAAAAGCGATTACTCTTGTATACATTTTCATTAATAAAATAATTTGAAATTACCCTGTAGCATGGTAAGTTTAAGATATGGACAATGACACTATTATAATAAATTACATTACGCCGCTTAAAGGCGAAACCAGCAGCTCTTCCGGCAGTAAAAATGAGCCCGCATCCAAGAGTGATTTTTTATTGATGTCAAAAGAAGTATTAAAATTAATACAAGAAAAGAATATTCTAAAGGAATTTTTCCAGCTTACAGATATTTTAGCATCCAATGATACCTTTAAAAAGGCCTCAATAAAAGCCAACCTTAAGAGCAGGCAGATTTACTTTTTAATACAATTGTAATGCAATTGCAGAAAATGGAGCGGGCAACGGGATTCGAACCCGCGACTCCAAGCTTGGGAAGCTTGTACTCTACCAACTGAGTTACACCCGCTAAAATAGAATTTTTTATTATACTACTATAATGCAAAGGCTTTGTCAATTCCCCAAAATCCGTTGCTATAAAATCCGTAGCAGCCGACTTTTAAGTCGGCGAGGGCAGGTCTATGTTTCGGGGCGTCCCACCCCAAAACGACTGGATTGCAATGTTTCAACATAAGACATACCAACATAAACCATGAATTTTATACATCATTATTTCTTGGATTCAATAAATTGGGTATAATATTCTGTCGCTTTTTTAAATAAATTGGGATCATCTTCAGCTAAAGAGAATAATTCTTTGCTGTCAAACAGGGTGTTTGTACCCCTGTTTTGTAAGTATAATTTCCTGAATATTTTTTCAACCTGCGTATCTTCAGGCGCAATGCTAGCCAACAAGGCGTCAAAATCAGCCCTGCGCTTTGCTTCAGCCTCGGCAATCTCCCTTAAACCTTCATATTTTTCTTGTCCCAAGCATTCCTTGGCCATAGGACACCAGTTGGCGCAGCCAAAATTCATTCTGGGATTAAACAGGCGCTTGCCGCATTTTTTACAAGTCCGCTTTGCATCGTCTTTAAAAAATTCTACCGCCTGACCACAACTCGGACAGGTTACTTCAAATATATCCTCCGCGCCCCAAAACTGAGTATTTTGTCCAGGGCACCGTCCACTTGACATTCTAAAAAACCTCCTATCTACAATAACGTGAGTTCGACATAAAAGTTCTTGATTTTGTTATCTTGTAGGGGCGGGTTTCAAACCCGCCCCTACAGCAAGAGAGGATATGTCACTCTTCTACAAAAATTTTACGTCAATCAAATCTATACAAAACACCAACTAGCTGATATATAAAAACATTTTAATTTTTCTTATGTCGAACTCAGGTTACAATATATGCTGTTATTCTGATCTACAATATGTACTGTCATTGCCAGGCCGAAGGCCGAAGGCTGAAGAATCTGCTCGCATAACGGGAGTAGATTCTTCACTGCGCTTACGCTTCATTCAGAATGACAACTGCCTTCACTGCGTTCAGAATGACAGCTAATAAAGCCGGCCGTCAGGGCCAGAGGCGACCCCGACGACACCATACTTTAAATTCCTATACCTATATTCCCAAAGCAGCTCTTTTTGCTTCAATATGCGCCTTTATTCCTTCTGCAATCTGCTCGGGATCATCGCCGACCGCAATCTTACCGCCGGTAAGCCCTTCTACATCCTGAGTTAACAATTTTACTACATCAGCCGAACCGCTAACCGGCGGAACAGGTGATACATGGGTATATAAACCGAATGCCACCGCTCCAAAGGCGTCAATCGTGGCCTTTTGCTCCATATATTCAGGCGCTGTAACAGCAACAGGCAATTGAGCAGGGTCTACTCCCAAAGCATCGGCTACAGCAGTAACCAGCATCAACAAGCGGCCCGTATCACCGCAGGTACCAAAAGACAAAACAGGCGGAATACCCAATTGTTTACAAACAGCCTTAAGGCCGTCGCCTGCCAATTCTTGCGCGGAAACAGAGCATAATCCGGCCACCTGACAGGCGCCGTTACCACAGCCGGCGGACAGTACCAAAATATTACGTTTAATAAGCTCTTTGGCCACTTGCGTGGTTATTATATCCTGCCCGCCGTTTTTTAAGCTGGTACAGCTTACTAAAGCGGCGATTCCCAATATTGTACCGTCTTTTATCACATTAAGCAATGGATCAAGGCTGCCGCCTAATGCTGCGACTACCGCTTCATTGGAAAAACCGGTTAATATTTTGGTCTTTTTTAAACCGGTCACAGTGGCTTTACCCTTACGCCCTTTGAAATTATCAATCGCCAAATCAATTAAGGCAAGCGCCTGCTCTTCTACCTTCTCCGGCACATAGTCTATCCGCTCGGTAACTCCCGGAACAGCCACCAATCTGGATACGCTGACTAATGTAACCCCGTATTTATCGGCGTATTCCTTTAAAGAGGGTACGGAACAATTCATATCCATAGCAAACAAGTCCACCGTACCGGTAGCCAGCACATATTCCTGATTCAACCAATTACCGGTAAGACCTACAAACACATCATCGCAGGCATAGCGCTGCATCAGCTCCTGACCGGTTTCAATGGAGCCTACAATATGAATACCGGCAGCGCCGGCGGCTTTGGCTTTGGCCTGAACCTCCGGTTTACGGGCAGCTTCAATCAGGGCGGCGCCAACAAACTGCTCATGACCATTAGGTAATATGTTTACATATCGGCCATCCAAAATACCCAGATCAACATCGGCCTCATGCGGAGTGGGAGTGCCGAACAAAATATCCTGCATAATCTCCAAGGGAATCAATGCCCCATACGTACTGGCAATACCTAGGCGCAGCGAACATTTAGCCAATGAGACCCAATCACCGTCAATATTGGTCATAGAACGCGTAACCATATCCATCATTTCATTTAAGGGACCACCCGGTAAAATACCCAAACCGCGCCATATATCCTTACGGGATTGCGGGGCAAAGGCATCTACCATAACCGATTCCTGCTCGCTGTCCTGAGACAAGGATGCAATCACCGCATCAGCTACAGCTACGGCTTTGGCATTGGTATCCTGATTGATTTCCACCCCCAGGGCGGCGGCCAGCATATCCAGTTTAGCCGTATCTTTTATGCTAAAAGGCGTCTTGCCCTGCGCCGTAGCTTTCAAGGTTTTGGCCGCATCTTTACAATGATAGGTATATGCGGCGACTCCCATATTGTTTTTGTGCAAAACATTACGCATTATCATACCATTTGCGTCAATACCGCATACCCCGCGTTCAATACGCCCGGGAACAATGCGGCAGGGGCCGTTGCTGCACAACTGACAGCTTAATCCCTTATCACAATAATTACGGCAGCGTACTTTTTCCTGCGCCTCGTAGCGATCGGCTACATTGGACATATTATCCTGACTTACTTTGTCATATAAACGATTGATATTATCATGCTGACTTACTTTGTCCATCTCATCCTCCATGCGTTGGTTTCGTTAAATGTTCTTGTCATTATGAAGCCGAAGGCTGAAGAATCTACTCGCATATGCAGGCAGATTCTTCGCTGCGTTTCAGAATGACACGGCATTCTTTTTTATGTTTAGGTATGTCCCATGCCGAAACATTGATATTGTTTACTTTTTAGTGATACTGGTTTCGGGGTGGGACACCCTGAAATATAAAGTATTTCCTACAAAAACAGCTCCTGCGCTATTTTTTTACCCGCAGGGGTTAAAAATGTCTTATCTATTATCCTTTGCATTTTATCCTTATCATACTCCCGCCCCTCATCGCCCAGATTAACCAGCATATCGGCATCATAAAGCGTCCTGAAATTAAGCGTATTTATAATCCCCGGGTTATGGTGATGAGCTATAATCTCACATACCTCATTTATAATCTCCTCCGCAACATTCATTTGCTCTAATATATCCCGGGCAATCGGCGGCCCTTCTATTTCCTGATAACGACCGGCGCAGCTTTGATACTTACGCTCGGCCTCATGAATGCCAATATCATGCAGCGCACCGGCGGCTAAGATTACATTATAATCCCCGCCGGCAGATTCATGTATTTCCAGCGCATAGTCAGCGACCGTATGAGCATGTTTTATTCTGCGCTTATCTTCACCAAAATAGGCTTCCATTTTGGCAATCAGCTTATCTTTGTCTATTTTCGCGCTACTCACAGCTTGTTTCCCTTAGCGCCAATTACCTGTTCCCGCAAGTCAATTTGTTCTCCCGACAGACTAAGCGCCTGTTTTACCAAATTAACCAACCCGTAACAGCAGGGTACTTCCATATGTAGAATGGTTATGTTTTTGGGTTTAGCCGTTTTAAAGATTTGTTGTAATTTTTCCATATAAACCGATACATCATCCAGCTTGGGACAGGCAATTATAAGCGTTTTATCCTTTAGTAATTCCTGATGAAAACCAGCATAGGCAAAGGGTACGCAATCGGCGCATATAAGTAAATCCGCATCCTTTAAAAAAGGCGCATGAGGCGGTATTAGGTGTAACTGAATCGGCCAATTTTCCAAATATGACCTTGCGGGTAGATTTGTAATGGCAGCGCTTTTACTTGACGGGCTAAAACTTTGTACCGCCGCCCCGGGACAAGCCGATATGGGCGTTACCTTTTTGTTTTCAGCCTGCTTTACATGCAGGGCAGCCGCCTGTTCGTCAAATTCCACCGCCTTGCGCTCTTCTATAATAATTGCGTCCTGCGGGCATTCTCCCAGACATGCGCCCAAACCATCGCAGAATTTATCATCAACCAAACGGGCTTTACCATCTATAATCTGAATAGCCCCTTCAGCGCAGGCCGGTACGCACAATCCGCAGCCATTACACTTTTCCTCGTCAATATGCACTATTTTTCTTAATACGCTCTCCATATTATAAGCCCTCCATACTGTATTTCTAAATAATTAACTCACTTTAGGCAAAACGTGTTTTTAAATGTAGGGTGGATCAAGCCCATATTGGGAAAGAGCCTAAAAAAAACATGCCGGGTTTACGTTTTCTGACAGTTGCGGATCCACCACACTTACTCAAATAGCCATTTTAATTTATAACGAATGCCTGTTATATAAGACCCCTTAATTCACCCTGCGGTGTTTGCGTAACGTGAGTTAGTAACCCGAACAATTCGGGTATTAACCTAAACTTTACTAATCTGCATCTACTAGCAATAATAGCCGATAAAAACATTATACGCCTTGACTTAAGTCAAGAAAGTTACTTTTTTATAAAAATTATTTTATTCATGTTACGCAAACCCGCTTTTATAAATGTAGGGTGGGTCAAGCCCGTATTATGAAAAAGCCCAAAATGTCTGTTAGGCATACATTGTCTTGTAGTTGTGGACCCACCACGCCTGCAAATTGCTCGCCGCTAGGCGTGGTGGATTCGGGGCGATCTTTTGAGCGTTTTGTGTTATTTGCTCATTTTTTGGTGATCGGTTATATAAAAGCCCCTTAATCCACCCTACGGTGGTGTTGTTAGTTTTTTTGCGTAACATGAGTTATTTTAATTAGAGTTAAAACTTAATGTATGATATACTAAAAGAGCTAAGAAGAACAACTTTATCTGGTTCCCTCACCATGGTCAGGGAACAATGCTGTTGACTTAAGCTTAAAAGCCTTTTCTTAGCCGTCATTCTGAGGCCAAAGGCCGAAAAATCTACCCGCATACGTGAGCAGATTCTTCACTCCACTTCGTTTCATTCAGAATGACAGCTAAGAAAATTAAACGGCTTTGGTTTCGGCGTCAACTCAAATAGGTATGTTTGTATGTTTCGGGGTGTCTCACCCCGAAACATATACATATATCTGGTTTTTTAAAGAGTTAAAAATATATTCCCGCTTAAAATCACTGCGGGAATGACATTTTGGGGGGCTTTTGCAAGAGGCTCCCAAAATAAAACTTATCCTGTTATGGAGGGCGGCTTTATGAAAAGCATGAGAAACATTGGATTAGTCCTTATTATCCTGTTTTGTTCCTATCAAATCAGTTTCGCTCAAACCGATAAGGATTTCAGCGTCAAAAAAATTGATTTTATAAAAATGTCTACCAAACTTGCAAGGGTAAGGGGGGAGCTTATTAATAATTCCAGTATAAATTTAAGGCATGCGGATTTTGTCATCAAAGTATTTAATGAGAATAAAAAATTAATAGCAGAAAGCAACTTTACTATCAGAAATTTTATAAAAGCTAAAGCCAAAAACTTTAATACCACCATTAAAGCCAATGTCAAGCATATATCCAGCTATAAGATTGAATTTAAAGGCGCCTCTGAGATTCCTCCCTCCCCCTAGGACATCAATCTCAATTATTCACAATTTTGGTAAAAAGGAATAAAACTTTTTATAGATATATAATCGCAAGTGAAACATTAATATCCACTTGACAATAAGGGGCATGTTTGGTAGGTTTAAAAATAAAACCTCTTGTTTATCAACTAATAATCCTATCAATCCAGTCAGGCTAGGGACAGATATTATGTTGCGTTTAGGTGATATTGTAGAAAATGTTCTGTCTTATACCCCTAACGCTAATACGGATTTTATTCGCAAAGCCTATATTTTCTCCGCCAAGGTCCACCAAGGCCAGTTGCGCTTATCCGGCGCCCCCTATCTTTCTCATCCATTAGAAGTAAGCGGCATCCTAAGCGAGCTAAAGCTGGATGTCACCAGTATTGTCGTGGGTCTGCTGCATGATACTGTAGAGGATACGCTTACTACACTGGATGAGATCGAGCGGCTATTCGGCAAGGAAACCAGTTTTTTAGTAGACGGCGTCACCAAAATCAGCCAGATAACCTTTGATAACATAGAAGAACGGGCGGCTGAAAATATACGCAAAATGCTTTTTGCTATGGCTAAAGATATCCGGGTTATTTTGATAAAACTGGCCGACAGACTGCATAATATGCGTACATTGGAATATGTCCCGAAAAAAAAACAAATAAGAATTGCCAAAGAAACCAGGGAAATATACGCGCCATTAGCCAATCGTTTGGGTATGGGACGCTTGAGATGTGAACTGGAAGATTTGTCTTTTAAATATTTAGAGCCGGAAAATTTCGTAACTATAGAAAAAAAGGTAGCTCAAAGCCGCAAACAACGCTTAGAATTTATTGAAAATACCAAACAAATTGTTAAAACAGAGTTAAAGAAAACAGATATACCGGCTGATGTTACCGGCAGAACCAAACATTATCAGGGTATTTATCAAAAAATGCAGCGCAAAGGCGTGCCATTTGAAGAGATATTCGATCTTTTAGCTATCCGCGTGATTACGGATACAGTGCAAAACTGTTATGGCACATTAGGGATTGTTCATTCCATGTGGACCCCGATCCCGGGAGAATTCAATGATTACGTGGCTATGCCGAAACCAAACATGTATCAGTCATTACATACCACTGTAATCGGTCCTGAGGGTAAACCCTTAGAAGTGCAAATACGAACCCGCGAGATGCACCGTATTGCAGAACAAGGAATAGCGGCTCATTGGAGGTACAAAAAGAAAGGTAAGTTGGATGAGAAATACGATGAAAAATTTGAATGGCTCCAGCAGCTTCTTGAGTGGCAGCAAAACTTAAAAGACCCGCGTGAATTTTTGCGTTCCATAAAAACCGATCTCTTCCCGGATGAGGTTTATGTTTTTACTCCGCAAGGGGAAGTTAAATGCTTTCCCAAAGGAGCCACTCCTATTGATTTTGCCTACCGAATCCATACAGATATAGGTCATCACTGCGTCGGAGCTAAAATAAACGGAAAGATTGTCCCTCTAAAATATCAGCTTAAAAACGGCGATATTGTAAATATTATTACCCTGACCTCTCACGCACCAAGTCCTGACTGGCTTAAAATAGTCAAAACATCGCGGGCGATTAATCGCGTCCGCCATTGGGTGAAGGTGGAACAACGCCAAAGAAGTATAGCGCTGGGTAAGGAAATATGCGAAAAGGAATTCCGAAAGAGCAGCCTAAATTTAGCTAAAGCCGAAAAAGCGGGTAAATTGCTGGAGGCCGCCGGTCAATTGGGTTTTCAAAAAGAAGATGATCTAATGGCGGCTATTGGATATGGCAAAGTTTCCGCCCAGATGATAATCAGCCGGCTAAAACCGCATGAAGACTCACCGCAAGCGCAAAAGGATTCTTCCAAATTCAAAAAAATAATGAAGAAATTGGTCATCCCCTTTTCTAATTCTCAGAGGGTGGTGATTAAGGGTTTAAACGACCTGTTGATAAATTTCGCCCAATGCTGTAATCCGGTAATGGGCGATGATATTATAGGCTTTATAACCCGCGGCAGGGGAGTTTCTATACACAGAGCGGATTGTCCCAATGCTTTGTCGTTAACTTCTGATCCTGAGCGCACAATAGAGGTAAAATGGGGTTCTAAAATCAAGGGCACCCAGCCGGTTGGTATTTCTGTATTATCAGGCGACAGACAGGGGCTTTTGGCTGAAATCACCGAGGCGATATCCAAAACCGCCGCCAATATCTTAACCGCAAACATTCAAACCACCAGTGACAAACAGGCTACCCATAAATTTGTAATCGAGGTCAAAAATTTAAAGCAGTTAAACAAGATTATAAAATCAATAGAACAAATAAAAGACGTATTTAAGGTAGAAAGAGTGCGGGCGGCCTGAAACAACCTATACGATATTTCGGCTTGTCCCCAAGCCGAAAAACTATGTTTCAGTATGTCTCATACCGAAACAATCGCCGCATCAACGCAAGCTTCCGCTAATGCGGTTTCGGGGTGAGACACCCCGAAACATAAAACTTAGATTACTTTTTTTAAGTAGACATCCAAATATGATGGTGCTATACTACCTGCTAGCTGGCTTTAGAGACCTTTTCGGATCTCAGGCAGCGTGTGCAAACATTAATTTTACGGGCCTGACCGCCAACGGCAACCCTTACCCGTTGAATATTCGGATGCCACATTTTTTTGGTTCTGTTATGAGCATGGCTTACATTGCAGCCAAATTGTACACTTTTACCGCAAATTTCGCATTTACCCGGAATAAAGACTCCTAATTCAATTAGTTAGTTATAAGATATAGGTTTATTACATTAACAGACGCTTTGAAAAAATGTAAAAAAAACCATTTATCAAGCGCAAGTGATGATTTTAACATAAGCTATCTAATCTTGGCAAGTTTTTTTGGAGCTAAAATTTGGGAAGGTTAATTAAAGATTTAGCATACCTTATATGCAAAGTACCTCTTGTAGACGTTGCTCTTTCGATCGGCCATAGGTCGGATTCAAAAACCCGCGCCTACATTGTAAGATAAGGAGATTCAGAAATAAGAGACTTATTGCCAAATTGGGGCGAGGAGCCCACAAACAAATAACCGCCCTACGGGGTTTTTGACTTAAGACGCACAAAGCCTATAATTTCAGAAAAATAAATTTTTACCCGGATTATTTCGCAAGAATTATTAGGGTTATAAAGACAAGGAAAGGAGAATTAATGATTACTAAGGACATGTCCATAGAAGAGGCGCTGCAAGCTCATCCTAAAGCTATTGAAATATTTTCCAGATATAATATGGGATGTTTTTCCTGTATGGGGGCTACGGCTGAATCTATTGAAAGCGGCGCGCTAATGCACGGAATTGACATTAACGACTTAATGGCGGATTTAAACGCTTTATTTGAAGAAGATAATCAATAAATAATGATTTTATGTTTCTATAAAATAGGTTTTAGAACCTAATTTTATGCTTAAAGTTTGTGACTGCCGGATTCTAAAAATCCGGCATTCTGGCAGGCGTCAGATTTCTTAATCTGACGCCACAAATCAACTTATGTTGTCGGGGGGGGCTCAAACCGAAATCAGATAATATGTATGTAAAATTACGCTTGTTTCGGGGTGGGACACCCCGAAACATACAACTTGTCATTCTGAACGGAGTGAAGAATCTCCCCCTGCAACAGCAAGCAGATTCTTCGGCCTTCGGCCTCAGAATGACAGTAAAAAAACACTCTGATGTTTCGGCCAGTCTTTCAGTATAATGTTGATATTTTGGTTTGTCCTCAAGCCGAAACTGTTAGGGCTTAAGTAAAAATAAATTGTGCATTTCGGCGCTAAGATTTAGCTTAGATTCTAGGCGGTCTGAAAAAAACAAAGTTTGAGGATAAGCCAAGATTTAATCAATCAGGATGTATTTGGCTATAATTGAATTAAAAAGTAGATTTGTTTGTTTTTAAGGTTGGCTTTAATTGATACTTTTTTGAAGGTATCATTAGATGCTAGAATATCAGTAATCTTGAAAAACTCATTTAATATGTTTTTGTCCTGTATCATTTTTAACACTTCCTTGGAAAGTAACAAAAAGTCACTTTTAGGTGCAGGCTCACTTTTAGCGGCTGTTTCATTTTTAAGCGGTGTGATATCGTTCATTACTACTGTATCGTTGTCCATATAATTAATTTACCACATTATAAATACATTTCAAGTTTAGGGAATATATTGCCGATTACTTTTGCGCCCAAAATCTACTACATCAGCCTATTTTATCGTCATCATCTACCTTATATTGTGTTGCAGCCCAAAAACATACTTTTTTATTAGGCAGCGGGTTTAACCCGAATAAGTAGGAAATTAATCGGCGTAAAAATACAAATTATATTTGTATGATTTTTTCTTAAGCCTTTAGCATAATTGTATAAATATCTATAAGTTGTGTTTTCAGATTCTAAAAATCCGACAACAGTATCTTCGGGGTCAGATTTTAAAATCTGACCTCACTAAAAATATTACGGTTAATTATGCGGCTATGCTTATTATAAGTCAGCAGCCTTATTCTTTTTTTTCTTGACAATTAAGCATATGATTGTTTATAGTATTATGTCAATTTAACTTAAAAATATTAAAGCATTTTATAAGCTTGCTCGCTTTTTATTTTTAACGTGAGTTCGACATAAGAAGAGTAGAATACTATTGCATATCAAGTAATTAACGTAGATTTACTGTAGGGGAGGGGCGCATCCCCTCCCGAATCACGGGCGGGGACAAGCCGCCGTCCCTACAGTTTAATAAATTCAACAACTTTTATGTCGAACTTACGTTATTTTTAGATAAATATTTTTTTTATAAGATATAATCCCGTTAGAATTCGGGTCAAGGAGGCGCTAACTAGTTGAAAACTTACGTTGTAAAACAAAAAGATATAACTCGTAAATGGTATCTTATAGATGCTAATGACAAAAATTTGGGGCGACTAGCTTCACAAGCTGCCCTAATGCTAAAAGGTAAACATAAGCCAATTTATACGCCAAGTCTGGATACCGGCGATCATATTATAATAATAAATGCCGAAAAAGTGGCCTTTACCGGAAAAAAATTAGAACAAAAAACCTATTACAGGCACACAAATTATCCCGGCGGGATAAAATCTGTCACCGCTAAAAAGCTGATCCAGCAAAGGCCTGAAAAAGTCATCAGAATGGCAATACGCGGAATGTTGCCTAAAAATACTATCGGTCGCAGAATGATTAAAAAATTAAAGGTATATGCCGGAACGCAACATCCTCATGCAGCACAAAAACCAAGTATATTAGAAATAGCAGATAAAAAAAGGCAGGTTAATTAATGGATGAAAAAAAATATTACGGTACAGGAAGGCGCAAAACTTCTGTAGCCAGAGTATGGCTTAGGGCAGGCAGCGGCTAATTTACTATAAATAAAAAACCCTTAGACACATACTTTAAACGCGAAACACTTAAGATGATTATGAAACAGCCGTTACAAAGACTTAATGTACAGGATAAATATGACGTACTGGTCAATGTAAATGGCGGGGGTACATCGGGTCAGGCCGGCGCAATCAGGCATGGAATCGCACGCGCATTAGTTCAGGTAGATGAGGAAAACAGAGCTGAACTGCGCAAAAAAGGATTCCTAACGCGTGATTCGCGTCAGAAAGAGCGTAAAAAATGCGGTCAACGCGGCGCCAGAGCCAGATTCCAATTTTCCAAGCGTTAATATTTGTTACTGTATTTCATTTTGTTGTCATTCTGAACGAAGAGACTGTGTCGTAATTGCTTATAAGCTGAAAATTGCCCTCAATCTGTCATTCCTGCGAAGGCAGGAATCCAGTTTTTTCAACAAGTTATAGATTCCCACTTTCGTGGGAATGACAGAAAAAAAGCGATTTTTCTGACAGTGACACAGCCTCGAAGCGTAGGCGCAGTAAAGAATCTGCACCCATATATGCGAGTAAGATTTTATGTTTCGGGGTGTCTCACCCCGAAACATAGAACATAGTCTCATACCGAAGCATAAAAATTAATTACATACAAACCCTATAAGGAAGATAAATTCGTCTGACTTCATTGTTGTCTTACCGATTTTATCTTCCTTTTTTTATGCCGATTTACCACGGATTATAATAATGAAATTTATCGAAGGGGGAATTACCGCGCCCGTCGGAATTAAAGCAGCCGGTATATGTTGCGGGATAAAACAAAGTAATCTTGATCTAGCGCTTATATACAGTGAAAAAACAGCGCAGATAGCGGCGGTATTTACCGCCAATGAAGTACAAGCAGCGCCGATTAAACTTTGTCGGGAGCGCCTTTGTTCGGGACTAATACAGGCTGTTATTATAAACAGCGGCAATGCCAATGCCTGTACCGGCCAGCAAGGGCTTTTAGACTCCCGCACAATGGCAGATATAACCGCCGCAGAATTACAGATTGATTCCTCTTTGGTTTGGGCGGCCTCTACCGGAATAATCGGTGAGCGCCTGCCGATATCCAAAATTAAAAGCGGGATAAAAAAAATCGTACCGGCGCTTAGTAAAGCAATGGGCAAACAGGCGGCTAGAGCTATCCTGACGACCGACACCTGCACCAAAGAAGCCGCTGTAGAACTTGAGATTGCAGATAAAACAATCACCATAGGCGCAATGGCTAAAGGCTCCGGTATGATATGCCCAAACATGGCTACAATGCTATGTTTTGTCACGACAGATGCGCACATTAAGGCCGAACACTTGCAGCTTGCCCTAAATCAAGCGGTAAATCAATCCTTTAACCGTATTTCAGTAGACGGCGATACCAGTACCAATGATATGGTAATGATACTGGCCAATAATGCGGCAGGCGGCGCGCAAATAACTCCTGAATCCGCCTACTGGCAGGATTTTTGTGATGCCTTAAATATGATGTGCATAAAACTGGCTAAAGATATAATAAAAGACGGCGAGGGGGCGACAAAGTTTATTGAAATTAAGGTTATCGACGCGATATCAGAAAAGCAGGCGCAAAAGATTGCTTCTTGTGTAGGCAATTCTGCGCTGGTAAAGACAGCCTTATTCGGTCAGCAGGCCAATTGGGGACGCATTTTAGCCGCCGCCGGAATGGCTGGCGCCGGTATTATCCCGGAACAGATTGATCTTTATTTAAATAGCGTAAAATTAGTAGAAAACGGCTGCGGTCTGGGTGAGCAGGTTGCAATAGAAGCCGAAGAAAGGCTTAAATCAAAAGATATTGAGATTATCGTTGATCTAAAACAGGGCGATAAAAGCTATAATATGTGGAGTTGCGATCTGTCTTATGAATACGTACGCATAAACGCCGATTACCATACCTAGCGTTTAATTGCATAAGTTCATTGTCACCAGACATAATCATCTGAAAAGTCTAATTTTTCTACGAGGCTGTGCCGCCATCCCAACTGCTTTGACCGGCAGGAGGGGGGCTTCCTATAAGAATAAGATGATTTGTGTATATTTCCTAAACAGTGTTGGGCGATTGGTTTGGGCTTGGCCATAGTTGGTGTTTGTCCATGTAATCAATTATGGCATCTGCTATGATTTTGTGCCCTAATGGGTCCCAATGGTCATCCGCATTTCCCAATCTGATTTTTGTATCAGGATTCGCCTTTTTAAAGTTTGCTAATGAAGGGATAAGATTAATAAATGGAAAGTCATCTTCTTTAGCTAATCCATCAAGAACTTCGAGCTGTTCTGGTACCATATGATGGGCGGCAAGGATAAGTTTGATGTTGTTTTCCTTACAGATAGAATGTATTTCCTTTAAAATTTTTAAAGTAACAATGTATTTATTTTTTATATTTTCCTTTACTGATTCAGAAGACTTTTTGGTTGATTCAACCTTAGATGCTCTACCTGAGCTTAGCGGTTTATCGGTAATTTTTTCATAAAGACTTTTCGCCAGTTCGGTTATGTTTCTTTTATATAAAAATATATAAAAATAGGAGTGACTGCGGAAAAAATAGTGGATTTTTCTTATAACCGGGTCATCTGGTACAGGTACATGAGTCAATATTAACTTGTCATTTTCTATACTAAACATCGGTTTAAAGCGTCCGCCGCACATATACGATACATCACCATAAAAATCTCCCCCCTCGATTAGCAGCAACAAAATATCAGGGGAATATTTTAATCCTTCGTCTTTAAACCATAATAATTCCTGATCAGTAGAATAACCGGGGACACCCATGCTGATTACTTCCAAATTTTCTTTTTGACTTTCTATTAATTTGGTAAATATCTCTTGGCGTTTTACTCCCCATCCCCAAACATAAGAATCTCCCAAAACCAGAATTCTGTTTTTTTGAGGTTGGCGCTCATAAGTATATTCATTGTCCCTGATTCCCTTGGAATTGGTAATTACAGAAACACCTTTCCAGCCGGAATTTACATTCGGCAATTGCCTATAACCCAAAATATCATCATGTACCCAAAAACATATACCCAACTGTCCAGCCGGAGTTCCCGGCTCATTTCCGGTGGGAAAAGATACTCTGACCAGAACCTCTGCCAAAATAAGCGTAAAAACAATTGAGACAAGCAATAAAGATAATTTGCCAATAATTTTAGTTATGGCTGTTTTCATTGGTGGTTTTACCTTATACATCTTTTTATCTAAAAAAACCTGAGTGCGAACATAAAACTTATTAATTTTATTAAGCTGTAAGGACGGCGGCGTGGGTTAGTAACCCTGTCCTAAGCCCGTGATTTGGGAGGGACAAGCCCCTATCTTACAGATATTTCGCGTCCATTAATAAAATAATGTCGGATAAGTCAGGAGGGTTATAATACCTTGTCAGTAACCTCATCATGGGGAGCGGGTATAATAACCTGGGTCAATAGCAGTCCTTTAGAGACAACTAAATCTGTACCGGCGCTAATAGCAGCCTCCACATCTGCGATTTTACCCGTGAGCGTAACAAATGATTTACCGGCCAGCCCCTTAGCCAAGCGCACCTCAATCAAGGTAATATCAGCCGCCTTAACCGCTGCATCAGCCGCTAATATACCCGTGGCAATGGAAAATGTCTCCATAATACCTAAAGCCTGCAACTGGTCAATTTCAGTAAGGGTCAATATAGCGGGCACGACCTGCTCGTGTACATATGGTAAGAACAACTGATCAAGTACATAGTTTTCCCCCACAGCAACTCCCACTTCAAGCGAAGCTTCCACACAAGCTACCTCACCGGCAATAAGCGCCATATACTTACCCGGACACACCGGCATAGCCTCAATTATTTTTATCGGAGCCTTCTTTAGCATAGCATCCATTACCATAATACCTTTGGCTATGCTGTTTAACTCCACTAATCCAATAGCTGGGTACATAATAAAAAAAACTACGGCATAATATCAATAGTAGCCTTGTCGCGCAGTTCATTTAACCAAGCCTCTAAGCGTTTGTTGGTTTTTTTTTGCCGTATGATTTCCTCGATCTCCTCTTTTACTTTTGGATCATTTTCTAAAGAAGGTATCTTGCGGTCAGTAATTTGCACAATATGATAGCCCAATTGCGTGCGGACAAGGACAATTTCTCCCACTTTTAGTTCCCAGATAGCCTTTTCAAGCTCAGCCATTAAATCCCCGCGTTTTATATATCCCAAATCACTCCATGATACTTCAAACTTCGTTGATGGATCAGCCGTATTTTTTGGCTGCTGCCTTAGCCAATTAATTATTTCTTCGGCCTGTTGCTTTACTTTTGTTTTCTCCTGCTTGGCAATCTCTTGAGATAATGGCAAGAGGATGTGGCTAGCGTTTATTTTTTCTTTTTTTTCATATTCATCAATATGTTGCTTATAATATTCATCTAGTTCGCTATTGGTAATCATAATCTTTGAGCGTACTTCAATATTTACCAATTTGGCTATCTTTATTTTATCTTCAATTTCCTGCCTTAAACCTTCAATAGAAAGTCCCTGCTGTTTTAATTCTTCCGCCAATTGAGTCATGTTTTCCGCTCCATACTGCTCTATTATATCATTTATGGCGGCTTGTAATTGTTCTTCCGGTACTTGAGCGTTTTTTTCGTTAGCTAATTGCAACAGAATTTTCTTTTCAATTATTTTATCCAGAACTTCTTTGTTTAATAGGGGGGTAGTATTGGGAATACTGGTATAACCCTTGCTGGAAAGTATACCTTCACTTTTTAATACATCGCTTAGGGTAATCATTTCCACGTTTACTACAGCTACTATTTTATCTATTATCACCGCCTGCGCTGTTTTAGTCTTAGTAAAACAAAATAAGCAGATAAGGCATAAGATGGGGAATATAAGGCCTTTAATTTCTTTGCTTGCTGTCATTTTTTTCACTTGTGTATAAAATTGTGTAATCACATTTGGTTTGGTGTAAATATAGGCCGGCGCTTGGGGACGCAGGACGCTAGAGAGGCAATTAGTTTAGCCTGTGGCTGGTTTTTTATTTTTACCCGTTGCAAAATAAGGCACTATTTTAATATTAGCCCTAGAACGCAATTGCGCCATCCAATTAGTTATGGCTTTATCCTTTTTTCCCGCCATTATTTTTTGTTTTATTTTATCTTTAACTTGGTCAAAGGAAAGCTTACCGGCTTTTTTTTTATCAATCAGCTTAAAGATATGATAACCATAACTGCTTTTAAAAACCTTGCTTATTTTTCCTTTTTTTAATGAAAAGGCGACCTCATCAAACTCAGGCGGCATATATCCGCTGCCAAAATAGCCTAAATCTCCTCCTTTTGCGCCATCCGGGCTTAGGGAATTTGCCTCGGCTAATTTTTTAAAATCAGCCCCGCGTATTAACTTTTTACGAAGGGCTTCAGCTTCCCATTCGGTCTCCATTAAAATCTGGCGGACCCTAACTTGTTCCGGCTGCTTAAACTGCTCTGGATACATATCATAATAGCTTGCTGCTTCCTCTTCTGTAACCAGTATATTTTGTTCTATCTCCTGCTTAATTAGTTTGTTAATTAAAAGTTCCTGTTTTATTTCCTTTTGCCAGTTTTTATTATCATTACCATTTTTATTTTGTTGGTTATTTGATTTTTTATCGGCGCTAGGGTCTGATATTTTATTTAAATACTGCTCTAATTCGTTTCTATCGACAGTAATTTTTTTATTTTGGACTTCTTGGAGCAATAATTTTTTATCAATTAATTTTTGCAGAAACTCTTGTTGCAACTGCTGCATGTTTTTATCTACTTCAGGAGGCAGGCTTAAGGTATATTGCAATTTAACCGGCAGGAAACGCTTATTTAAATCCTCTAATTTTATTTTTTCTCCATTTACAATCGCTATTACCGGATTTTCTGTAATTGTAATTATATTGTCTTGATTCTCAGTAGAGGGAGTATCGCCGCAATTAATTATACATAAAACTCCAATAACCAGCAAAAAAAAAGCTGTTAGCGGCTTTAGCGTAAATAATTTTGCGGCTATTTTAGAATGTGGGGTTATCCTAATATACATAATATTTTTAATCACACATAAAAAAAACAGGGCTTATTTAAGCCCCATTGTGTTTCAGCAGGTTGTAATTTTATATAGTTCAACAAGCCTAATTAACTTGTTGAGGCAATGCAGTGTTTTGGTAACTGTCATCATACATGGAATCTCCGGTATCCAGTGGTTCATCTTCCGCCACAGTAGGCCGTAAGGCCTCTTTTAACACCTCATCCATATGCTCTACCATTACGATCTTCAGCGCATTTTTAACCTTGGCGGGGATTTCCTTTAAGTCCTTTTCATTCTGGCGCGGCATTATCAGGGTTTTTATTTCAGCCCGATGAGCGGCTAATATTTTTTCTTTCAACCCGCCGATAGGTAATACCCGCCCCCTTAAGGTTATCTCTCCAGTCATAGCAACATCGCGTTTAACCTTATGCCTGGTCAATGCGGATGCTAATGCTGTTGCCATAGTAATACCGGCCGATGGTCCGTCTTTAGGAATTGCGCCCTCCGGTACATGTATATGAATATCGACCTTCTGATAAAAGTTTTTGGCCAAACCCAATTCTCTGGAGCGGGAACGAATATAGCTTAAAGCGGCATGAGCCGACTCTTTCATAACATCTCCTAAATGTCCGGTAAGAGTTAAATTGCCTTTACCATCCATTACAGTAACTTCAGTAACCAGGATATCTCCGCCGACTTCCGTCCAGGCTAAACCAGTGGACAGCCCTATCTCGTCTTTGTGTTCGGCCGCCTGGTAGCTATATTTGGCTACGCCTAAATATTTATGCAGGTTTTTTGCAGTTAAGCTGATTTTGGTGTCTTTACCTTCTTTTACAATGCGTCTGGCCACTTTACGGCAAACTTTGGCTAACTCACGCTCCAAGTTACGTACTCCGGCCTCGCGGGTGTACTTTTGTACAATCTGCCTGATAACCGAGAGAGAGAAATTGAGATTATTTTTTCCTAAACCATTGGTTTGCAATTGGCTGGGCGCTAGGAATTTTTCGGCTATATTAACCTTTTCCTCTTCCGTATAGCCGGGCAGGCGAATAACTTCCATTCTGTCTTGTAAGGGCTGAGGAATATTATGCAACACATTAGCGGTAGTAATAAAAAACACTTCTGATAAATCAAAGTCAACTTCAAGGTAGTGATCGCTAAAAGCATTATTTTGTTCAGGATCAAGCACTTCCAGCAACGCAGCTGAGGGGTCGCCTCTAAAATCGGTACTCATCTTATCAATTTCATCCAGCAGAAAAACCGGATTCTTAACCTTAACTTTTTTCATGGACTGAATAATCCTGCCGGGCATAGCGCCGATATATGTTCGGCGATGACCGCGAATTTCCGCCTCGTCACGCACTCCACCCAAAGAAAGCCTTATAAATTTTCGTCCCATAGAACGAGAGATGGACTTGGATAAAGAGGTCTTCCCCACCCCCGGCGGGCCTACAAGACATAATATCGGCCCCTTTATCTTTTTTACCAACTGACGTACCGCTAAATATTCGCAAATACGTTCTTTTACTTTTTCCAGACCGTAATGGTCCTCATCCAATATCTGCTCGGCTTCGTTTATTTGCACTTTTTCCTGAGAAGACTTACTCCAAGGCAGGGAAACCAGCCACTAAATATAATTTAACACTACCGTACCTTCAGCCGACATAGGGGGCATTTGTTCTAAGCGCTTTAATTCCTTTAGCGCTTTTTCTTCAGCATCCTTAGACATTTTAGCTTTTTTTACTTTACTTTTTAGCTTATCCAGCTCTTCACGCTGATCGTCGCGTCCGCTTAATTCTTTTTGAATAGCCTTTAACTGCTCATTTAAATAGTATTCTTTTTGCGATTTTTCCATCTGATGACGTACGCGCCCGCGAATACGCTTTTCAATCTGTAATATTTCTATCTCAGATTCAAGTAGATTAGCCAAGGCATTCAATCGTTCTACCGGAGATATTGTCTCTAACATTTTCTGTTTTTCAGGAACTTTTATAGGCAGGTGCGAAATGATCACATCAGCTAAGCGGTCGGTATCCTCTATGTTGCTGGTGGATAGGATAGCCTCTGGCGGAATCTTGGCGTTTAATTTTATATATTCCTCAAATTTGGAACATACGCTGCGCATAAGCGCTTCCACTTCATTGCTTGGAGTTATTTTTTGGATAGCCTCTTTTATCTCTACCTCTAAAAATTCCTGACGCGGAGTATATCTGATAATCTCCGCTCTATATTGCCCTTCCACCAACACTTTAACTGTAGAATCGGGTAATTTTAGCAATTGCAGTATTTCAGCAACAACTCCTACATCATATATCTCACTGGGTTTAGGACCGTCGGTTTTGGCGCTTTTTTGGGTAGCCAATAGAATACGATTATCCTGCCCCTCGGCCATTTCCAAGGCATTAATGGATTTTTCCCGTCCTACAAACAAGGGAACAATCATATGTGGAAATACTACCACATCCCTCAAAGGCAACATTGGGATAATTTTGCCTTTTTTTTCTTTCTTGTCTTGAAAAAACATATAATTAATTACTCCTGGTTCCCTATAACCGCAATAAAATACAATCAGTATTGATACTCTTATAAAAAAATATTATACCGCTTTAAGCGAGAACCTATTATTGATTTATTGAAACATAAATGAGGAATTTTACGAGTACGCCACTATTTAGGAACTGTCACAAAATAACTTGTACATTTTAGCGCTAAACGCGCTTTTCTTTATGAGAGGGGCTGTTGGGTTTTCTGTCCTGATAAACACAGTAGCCGCCGGCTCCTAACACAATAACTGTTATCAAAATGAAAAACAAAGTAAGGCTATCCATTTTTACTTAACCTTAAGTTCGACATAAAACTTGTTGATTTTATTAAACTGATACGGGCGACGGCTTGTCCTTAGCCCGTGATTCGGGAGAGGACAAGCCTCTCACCTACAGAAATTTACACCAATTAATTAACTTATGTTACGCAAACCCTGCTTTTATAAATGTAGGGTGGTCAAAGCCCGTATCATGAAAGAGTCAAAAATGTCTGTTAGGCATACGTTATTTTGTAGTTGCGGACCCACCACGCCTACTCGTGAGCGGGCGTGGTGGATTCGGGGTAATCTTTTAATAAATTGTTATCCTTTATTTATATAAGAACGCCTGTTAAATAAAGCCCCTTAATCCACCCTACGGTGATGTGATTAGTCTTTTTTGCGTAACATCAGTTAATTAATATATAACTGTGTTTTAATGTTTCTTATGTCGAACTCACGTTACTTAGAATAAGTGCTGACTTTAAATATATATAAGCGTCCTTTTTTATTCGCCCGCTTTAAGACGCCTTTTCATAAACCATAATGGGTCTATCTTTGTTTAAGATCACCTCTTTACTGATTATACACTCTTTTAGACTGCTTTGAGACGGCAGATCATACATTATATCCAGCATAATTTCTTCCAGCACACCCCTTAGACCGCGGGCGCCGCTGCCGTGGTTTATAGCCGCTTTTGCTACTGCGGTTATTGCCTCCGGTGCAAACCGAAGTTTTACGCGTTCAAATTCAAAGAATTTTTGATATTGTTTAATTAAAGCGTTTTTAGGCTCTTGCAGTATACGTACTAAAGCGGTCTAATCCAATTCTTCTAAAGTAGCCACCACCGGCAGGCGGCCTACAAATTCTGGAATAAGGCCGTATTTCAAGAGATCACACGGCTGAACCATAGCAAACAACTCTCCCATTTTACGGTCATGCTTGTTTACCACCTTAGCTCCAAATCCGATAGCGTTTTTTCCTATACGGTGTTGAACGACTTTTTCCAAACCATTAAACGCCCCGCCGCAAATAAACAAAATATTGGTGGTATCCACCTGTACAAACTCCTGATGCGGATGTTTTCTTCCTCCTTGCGGCGGCACGCTGGCTGTTGTACCCTCTATCAGCTTGAGCAGCGCCTGCTGGACGCCCTCTCCTGAAACATCTCTGGTTATGGAAGGACTTTCGGTTTTACGACTGATTTTGTCAATTTCATCTATATATACAATCCCGCGCTCACACCGTTTGACATCATAATCCGCTAATTGCAATAATTTTAATATAATATTTTCTACATCTTCTCCAACATAACCCGCCTCGGTTAATGTAGTAGCATCCACAATGGTAAAAGGAACATGCAGTATTCTGGCTAGTGTCTGCGCAAGCAGGGTTTTACCTGAGCCTGTCGGTCCTATTAGCAGAATATTGCTTTTTTGCAGCTCAACTTCCTTGGAGACAATATTTGCTTCCACTCTTTTATAATGGTTGTGTACTGATACGGCCAGTATACGCTTAGCCTTTTCCTGCCCTATTACATATTCATCCAAAGCTTGCTTTATTTCCTGTGGCTTAGGCAGGCGTCTTAGCCCTTTACCTTTTTCGTCTTCCCATTACTCTTCAATTATATCATTACACAGTTCAATACACTCATCGCATATATATACTGTCGGTCCGGCTATTAGTTTACGTACTTGATCCTGGGTTTTGCCACAAAAGGAACACTTGAGTACGATATTGCCGTTTCTCTTGTTTTTCATAAACAAAATCCTTCTCTTAGAAAAATTGAGCCCTGAACATAAAACCTGTTCAGGCAACTTATTGTGTAAGCTAGCACACTAACCATTTTAAATTGTCGCGTTTAGAACTTCTTAATTGTCACCCTTAAACGAAGCTAATACTAAGTTGCTTTTAAAAATATCACGGTAGTCGGCCTTGTTTCTTAAGCCCGACCTCTGAAGACTCTTAAGTTAGGAACGACTTAAGAGCGCCAAATTTTTGATTGCAACTTAGTATAAGGGTCTGCTCACGCAACATGAAGATTCTTCACTTCGTTTAAGAATGACAAGATATTAACCAGTCAAGATAAAATGGATGCTGTACCTAGTACAAAAGGTATAAGAAGTCTGGTATAATTCTGCCAAAATTCATGGATAAAGAAGATTAAGCGAGCTTTCGCTTAAAGCGGTCCCCTTCTTCCAAGAGATCATCAACAATCCCATATTCTTTGGCCTCTTGTGCCGACATATAAAAATCACGGTCAGTGTCGAGTTGAATTTTATCGTTGGGTTGGCCGGTATGTTTAGTTAAAATTTGATTCAAAATCTCACGCATCTTCAAAATCTCACGCGCCTGAATGTCTATATCTGATGCTTGTCCAGAAAAACCGCCCAATGGCTGATGTATTAAAATCCGCGCATGAGGCAGAGCAAAGCGTTTACCATTAGCGCCGGCTGCCAATAATAGGGCTCCCATACTGGCAGCCTGCCCTATACAAATAGTAGAAACATCCGGTTTAATATATTGTATTGTATCGTATATGGCCAGACCTGAACTGACTATTCCGCCCGGGCTGTTGACATACAAATACACATCTTTGGCTGGGTCTTCCGCTTCTAAAAACAGCATTTGAGCAATTACCAGATTTGCAATTCCATCATCAATAGGACAACCGATAAATATAATACGATCCTTTAATAGGCGTGAGAAAATATCGTAAGCCCGCTCGCCGCGGCCAGTTTGTTCTATTACCATAGGTACTAAATTCATCAAATTACTCCCTGCTTATACAAAATAATTATTATAATTAATATTGGTGCGAGAGGTGGGACTTGAACCCACACAGGTTATCCCCACAGGATCCTAAATCCTGCGCGTCTGCCAATTCCGCCACTCTCGCTGTAACTGCCGGCTTTTAAGCCGGCCTGTTAGACATACAAAACAAGGCCTTAAGACCAGCGCTAACGATAGCCGATCTTTCGGTCGGCGGCTACATAATGGTGAGCCGTGGAGGAATCGAACCTCCAACCCACTGATTAAGAGTCAGTTGCTCTGCCAATTGAGCTAACGGCCCATATGCTTTATATTAAACCAATTTATCCGGTTTTATTCCAGTAGTTTTTTTTAGGTTTGTTTTTAGTATTTGGTTTTCTACCTTTAGCCATGTTTCACTAGCTAGATTATCAAACCGTCCTTCCAACTCGCTTAATCTCTGGAATATTTCCAGTTCATCATTCTCTATTTTATTAATCTTATTTGTTAGTTTGTTGTTTTCAGTGATGACCGAATCAAGCTTGGTGTTTATGCTGGTTATTTCCTCTCCCATACTTATTGATACCAAGCTTCTTAACTCTGCTTTAAATTTATCTATTATGGGCATATTTATCTATTTCTTTATCTATTTTCTCAATTTCTTGCCAGAATTCTTCTCTATCTTTAATTAAGATATCCAGTTTTTGATTAGTTACTGCTAATTTCTTCTTTATCTCACCAGCACATTCTTTAAAACAATCGACCAATTCTTCTAAATCTGCTTCTGAAATCGTTTCCTGTTCGTCAATTATTTCCAAGTTTTGAGCGGCGCCGGAGACTGGTATCTTTCGAGAGGATATGTGTATCATTACTGCTTCGGCAGTATTCTTGTTCTGCATGGACTCATCAGAAGAAAGATCAGCGCAAGCGGCATCTCTTATTTCATCGGCATCATGAATCAAAGTTTTACCAATATTCCGATAGACGGTATTTACTGCAAGGCAAGCCTTTTTAGGGCTGATGCCTAATTTGTGAACTAATTGTTCAACAATATCTGCATCTGGTTTAGCTGCTGAGTTTTGCGACATAGTCTTATCTCATTTCTTGGTACGCCCGGTAGGGCTCGAACCTACGGCCTACGGATTCGAAGTCCGTCGCTCTATCCAACTGAGCTACGGGCGCATAAATATGGGGTGAGCGAAGGGACTTGAACCCTCGGCCGCTGGAGCCACAATCCAGAGCTCTACCAAACTGAGCTACGCCCACCATAAACTTATAATATCAGGAAATCACATTTTTTTCTTTGCGGCAGCAGATTTTTTAACCAACACTGTATTAAAACTTTAATACAGTGCAGATTTGAAGATCTAGCGCCGCGAATTCGTACTGTATGTGCAATAGGTTAAAATGGATTGAATTATATGTCAAGCAGAAAAAAACGGATAAAATTGTTACTTTAATTAAATTATTTGGATATTTAAAACCCAAAACAAACTTTTATGAATATGTCATATTACGCAAAAAAAAAATCAAGTGTCAAAATAATAGTTGGAAAATCAAACCGTATTTTCTAATTGGCAAATTATTAAAATATCCGGTGAGTTAATCAGACATTGACTTTGAAAATCAGGTACCGCATAAAAAAAACTGTTTTGTTATTCATTTGGCATTTTAGCTTTGAAATTTATCATTCTATATAATTTTAAATCTTTGTTGCATAATATGAGTGAATAGATTAACCACTTATATAAAAAACAACTAGCGCCCTGTTTTGTAAAGCAAATTAAGCTGGTGCGCCTGAAGGGATTCGAACCCCTGGCCAACGGATTAGAAGTCCGTTGCTCTATCCAGCTGAGCTACAGGCGCAAAATTATATACTCTGTCCTATCCAACAGCATTTGTTATATAACATCTTTGGCTTATTCTGTCAAGTATTATTAACCCATTGCCGGATACAATCTATTGGCAAATTCCTCAATAAATTAAGAAGTTAGAATTATAATTTTATAAAAAAACAAACAAAATCAGCGTTACGCTATATGCGGACGCCATAAAATTTGGCACGCTACATGCAGTATCAGTGTTAGCATTGTCGGGGTGCGTAAAAATAATCGGCTTTAAAAATAAACTCTATATCCTAATAAGGCATTTTTGTACCGGAAAATAACTTCTTCTTAACAAGCGCCCAAGCTTGAAAAAAAAGGGTTAACCTGCTATTCTTTCTGTAACCTGTAAAGCTTGTCCAGAATAACTATAGTTCAAACGAGGTAAACTTAATTTTATAAATATTAAAAGGCTCACCTTACGCAAAGCTTGTTTTTAAATGCGGGGTGGATCAAGCCCATTTTACAAAAGAGCCTAAAGTATATTATGTTGGGCTTACATTCTTTCTTTGAGTATTGCGGAACCGCCAACTTAGTATTAGTTTATATGTGGATTAGGGGTAATTATTATATAATTTTATTATCTTTTTTAATTTATAACTCACCTTACGCACAAAATAAAGATAGACTAACATAGCTTGTAAAATGTCAAATTACAAAGCTCAAATGTCAAGTAAATGCCAAAACCGTCTCATTTTGAACTTAACCGCCCGATTCTTAAATCTGACACCACAAAGCCCGCAGCCAGGTCTTTAGGGATGACTACACAAAAATGGGGATAAGTCTTCTTTTTGACATTTGGATTTTGTCATTTTAAGATATTCTTACTTTTTAGTGCGTAACATAAGTTTATAATGAATACCTGTTATATCAAACCCCTTAATCCCCCCCCTGCGGCAAGTTTATTATTTTTTTGCATAACATGAGTAAGTAACTTAGGAAAAATCATATTGGAAAAAACATATAAAACCCCCGAAAACCTTATTAATTATATTAGCTTACGAGCAGGAGCGTCTGTTTTACAGATTTTAATTTTATCAATTCTAATTTTTGCCTTTGGATGTATTCCCAAAGAAATATCAGTAGCAACTGAGGCTAAAGAAAAAAATCCGGCTTTTGAATTTGCCAAAGCAGAAAGACTATACCAAAAAAAACGCTATGATAAGGCGCTGGCCGCATATGAAACATTCGCAAGATCATACCCTGACGATATAAATAGCCCTACGGCATACCTGCGAAAAGGTCAAATTTTATTAAAACAAAAAAAATATGCTCGCGCCAGAAAAGAGCTGGAGGAATTTCTGCTTTTGTTCCACAACCATAAACAGGAAGCACAGGCATTACAGCTAATTGGTACCTGTTATTATAATTTACAGAATTATCAGCTTACACTTAATACATTAAAAAATTTATTAAATAAATACCCCCGGCGTAAGTCGGTTGAGTTATACTTTATGATAGCCAAATCGTTCCAGCAGCTTAATGATTATAATAACTCCTTTGTTTATTTTAAGCTGATAAAAGAGGAATATCCAAGTTCTAATCTATCGCCGGAGGTGACTTACGGCTTTGCCCTGGCGGCCTTTTATCAAAAAAAATATCAACTGGCTTGGGATAATCTGTACAGAATAAACGATGATTTGCTTACACCTACCGAAAAGCTGAACATAAAGCTTATGCTGGGCAATATCGCCAATCTAAAAGGACACTACTGGCTGGCTTGGGAAAAACTAATTGCCGTCCGGCAGGATTTACCGGCAGATAATATTGATCGGATTATATTTAGCAAAAAAGAAATCGAAGATATGATTAAAGAGCTGATAGGTGAACGATTTAATTACGAGCAGCTTAGCGCTGTAAAAAAACGCTATGCACACAAGTTTCCGGCAGGCGAGGCTATCTTAAAACTTGTCCGAATGACTATCAAGCAAAATGATTATAGTCAGGCTGAAAGTTTATTGGAGGATTTTTTCGAGGATTTCCCACAACACTCACGCTACATGGAAGCAACGGAACTTATGGAAAAAGTAAAAAATATCAGCATGATAAAGATGAGTAATATAGGTCTGATCATTCCGCTTACCGGCAGGTTTTCCGTTTTCGGTAATATGGTGTTAAAGGGGGTACAATTTGCTATTGAACAAGAAAATATAAGGCGAGAGATAAAACTTTCTTTAGTAGTTAAGGATTCCAAGGGGAAACCCTATCTGGCGGCTAAGGCTATGCAGGAACTGACGGAACAAAATAAAGTCATAGGCGTTATAGGTCCGGTACTAAGTAAATCTGCAAAAGTAGCCGCTAAATGGGCGAATCAATTGCAAACCCCTATGCTAAGCCCTACAGCCAGCGCTAAGGGAATCCCTGAATTAGGGGATTATGTTTTTAGAAACTGTATTACCAGCGCCCAACAGGTCAAAACGATTATCCAGTTTTCCATAGAAAAAATGTGCAAAAAGGAATTTGCCGTATTATATCCGAAGAATTCTTACGGCAGGGAATTTAAGGATATTTTTATCCCATCGGTAGCGGAACTTGGCGGTAATCTATTGGGGGTCGCCAATTATGAAGACGGAGAGACCGATTTTAGAGCGCAGGCTAATTATCTGAATGAATTGGAGCCGGAGGTTATTTTTATTCCTGATTATGCAGATAAAGTAGCGCTTATCGTGCCGCAGCTTAGTTTTTATACATCTAATGAATTACCGGAAGAATTAAACCCCGACGTATTATTGGATGAGGGTGAGAGTAAACGCGAAAAAGAAGAGTTACAACAGAGATTACAGGCGGAATTAAAACAAGAAACCGGCAGTGAATGGTGGATGCAGGGCGGCAGCGGCAGCGGCCTGCCGCCTGCGATTATACCGATTAAAAGGACTCCATGGGAGCAGGATATTATTAAACCGGAAAAGAAAGACAAAAACCGGTTCCCAAAAATTGTTTTGTTGGGTACCAATGGCTGGCATTCTCCGCAATTGATTAAGGAAGGGAGCAACTTCATAGAAGAAGCTATATTTCCGATTGGATTTTATGACGGCAGCCCGGACCCGTTAGTGCAGAACTTTATTACTGAATTTAATGACTATTATTGGGAAAAACCCAACCTGTTGGCAGCCCAGGCTTATGATGCCGCTCAAATTTTTATTCAGGCTCTAAATCAAAACCCTGTATCGCGGGAAGAGTTTAGAGAATATCTCCTGGATATAAAAGATTTTCCCGGTGTTTCAGGGGAAACCAATTTTACGGAAAACGGGGATTCACAAAAAAAACTGTTTATAATGGGAATTAAAAACAAGAAATTTATGCAGTTAAGCGGCGAAGAGGCCTGGCTGTGTCCCGATAAGTCTGATTTGACATCATTTAATTAGTATAGGTGTGGTGGATTCGGGGTAGCTTATTTGCTGTTTGGTATGACTTATTGGGATGTCTTCACCCTGAAACTAATTACTTGAGGCAGGTGTTTCGGGATGAGACATCCCGAAACATAACCTACAGTAGATGCCGACCTTTAGGTCGGCCATGGGACGGGTTAATAAGTTCAACAAATTTAAGGTTAAGTAGATTATTTGCTTTTAAGAATGACGACGCAAATAAACCCAAAGACTTACGAAACCTGGTCGGCAGGGCTAATTTAGTATAACCGCCAATATAGGAGAGGATTGTTGTGAAAAAGAAATGGTTTTCGGCTAGTTTAGCTGTTTTGGTGTTGTTTGTAGTGAGCTGTTTTACAACTCCGGCTTGGGCAGAAAAAAAGACAGGGGTAGATTCAGCCGCTAATGCCCAAATGCAGGAGACATATGGAAAATTACCGCTGTATTTTATCAAAAACGAGGGCCAATTAGACAAAGATGTGAAATATTACGAAAAAGCAAGCGGGCATGCTACATTTTTTACTGAAGAAGGTATTTATTTAAGTTTAACTAAAAAAGATAAATTATCGAATCAAACCAAGGATAGACCGAAAAGATTAACCAAAAAGAAACAAGTTGGCATTAAAAGCGAAGTAATAAAACTTATGGCGCTTAACTCTAACAAAAATCCAAAAATAATTGCAGAAGATATGCAGGCAGGTAAGGTTAATTATTTAATCGGTAATGACAAGAGCAAATGGAAAACCAACATTCCCACCTATAAAGCGCTTAGATATAAAAACATATATCCCGGCGTGGATATTAGATTTTACGGGAATAACCAACAATTGGAATATGATGTTATTGTTGCCCCGAAAGCCGATTTATCTAAAATAAAATTTGGTTATGAAGGGATTACTGCTCTAAAGACTACTCATGAAGGTAATTTGGAGATTGTTTTGTCTCAAGGTAGTATCCTTCAAAAAAGTCCCTATATTTATCAAGTGATTAATGGAAAAAAACAGCAAATTGAGGGTAGATTTGTCGTGGGGACTAAGCAGGGAAGCGATTTTTTCTACAGTTTTGAAGTAGCTGCATACAATAGGCAATACCCGCTTATAATAGACCCGGTACTTTCTTATTCTACCTATCTGGGCGGCGCCAGCGCTGACTGGGGCAGCGGTATTGCCGTAGATGCAACTGGAGCCGCATATATAGTCGGCTCTACTTATTCCACTGATTTTCCTACTGTAAATCCAATTCAGGCAGCCAATACCGGCTATTATGATGCTTTTATCACCAAGATTGACCCCTCCGGTTCTGCTATCGCCTATTCCACCTACTTCGGCGGAAGTGAGAGTGACGGGGGCGAGGCTGTTGCGGTTGATAATACCGGTAGAGTATATATAACCGGACGCACTGCTTATACTGATTTTCCGATGGTAAATCCTATTCAGGCAACTCATAGCGGCGGATATTGGGATGTATTTGTGACTAAAATAAATTCGTCCGGTTCTGCTGTTTTATTTTCAACTTACTTGGGAGGTACTGACAGCGACGAAGGTTATGCAATGGCATTAGATGCAAGCGGCGCCGTATATGTAACCGGATATACACTTTCAACTGACTTTCCTACCTTATCCGCCATACAGCCGGTTTACGGCGGCGGATATTATGATGCGTTTATAACTAAAATAGATACTGTTGGTTTTGCAATTGCCTACTCCACCTTTTTGGGAGGAAGCGGCGCTGACGGCGCCGCCGGTGTTGCAGTTGATAATACTGGCGCAGCATATATAACCGGATATACGCAATCTACTGATTTTCCTACTCAAAACCCCATTCAGGGTACTTTTGGCGGGACTGATGACGCATTTGTCACCAAAATAAATCCCGCAGGCGCCGCCATTACCTACTCTACATATCTGGGCGGCGGTAATAGCGATTGGGCTGCCGGTATTGCAGTTGATAATACTGGCGCTGCATATGTAGCCGGACAGACCCGCTCTATCGATTTTCCTACGCTAAATCCAATTCAAGGCGCTTTCGGCGGGGGATATGATGATGGATTCGTAACCAAAATAAATCCCGCAGGTTCCGCTGTTTCATACTCTACTTATTTGGGCGCCGGCGACAGTGACTGGGCGGCGGCTATTGCAGTTGATAATACAGGCGCTGCCTATGTAACCGGAATTACCTCGTCTGCCGATTTTCCAACCGTAAATGCAATTCAGGCAGTTATCGGGGGATATTATGATGCGTTTGTAATCAAAATAGAGCCGGCAGGCAGCGCTATTGATTTTTCCAGTTATTTAGGGGGCAGGCGTGATGATGAAGGTCATGCAATTGCTGTAGATAATACCGCTAATATATATTTAACCGGCAGGACTCGCTCTGCTGATTTCCCTACGCAAAATCCCATACAAGCCAGAAACGCCGGCGGAGCTGATGGCTTTGTGGTAAAAATCAGCGAATCATATATACCCCCGGGTAAGCTTGGCATTAAACAATTCTATACTGAAGATGCCGGCGGTAACTGGGATTTTGCCTTTGCTCCCAATGATACTATAGAGCTTAAATCAGGTATTCGCATAGACGGCGCCTCCGGCGGTCTTTATGATTTGCAGGTACGCTATTTTCTAACGGATTCCGCCGGTAAAAATACCTTATTGGGCAAATTGCTTTATAAGGATTATGCGCCCGGCGATTATTATGTTTCACTAAGCGCATCCATACCGCCGAATGCGGCCTTAGGCGACGGCATAATTCGCGTTATAACCATGCTGGCTGATGGCAGCGTCTTGGTTGACCGCGCTGTTTTGGGCGGGTTTGTGGTTATAGAGTAAAACTGGTGAAGTCATTGGTTTAAATTATGTGCAACTGTTTATGTTTTTATGTTTCGGGGTATCTCACCCCGAAACACACCTGCGGTGAGCAATCATGTTTCCGCATGGGACATGCCGAAACATAGATGGGTTTAAGTGTTGTCATTCTGAAGCGAAGCGAAGAATCTGCCTGCGTATGCGAGCAGATTCTTCGGCCTTCGGCCTCAGAATGACAAAATAAAATGTATACATTTTAATGAAACATACGCTGTAGGAATATACGCTGTAGCTGCCGACCTTTAGGTCGGCTAAAATAGCGGGTTTTTAAATCCGCGGCTACATACTAGCATGTTTGGCATGGGACATGCCGATAACATAAGACTTTTTATAACTGTCATTCTGAGGGAGGCGCAAACCGAGCGAAGAATCTGCATAGTAGGTATTCCCATAGGCGAGGTTGCACAGCTTAAAAAGAACGAACATGATCTGAAAAAAATTTCCGCTAATCTTTTAGCGCTTACCTTAAAACAAATGTTTTCAGACGCTTTTTTTCATGCAGACCCGCCATCCGGAAAATTTTATAATCTATGTCAGGGCTTATTCAGGCTTTACCTAGGCAGACTGCAAAAATCCTATCGCTTATAGAAGAACAAAAAATGACCATGAGGATTGCTATAACCGATTTGGAGGGATTCTACAAACGGCTTGACAGCTTGGCGGCCTGTATTGCCTTAGGGATTATATCTGCCGGACTGGCAGTCGGCGGTTCTTTGGTGATCCACGCCAAAATTAAACCATTATGGCATGATATATCAATGTTTGGTCTTTTGGGATATATAATGGCTGTAGTATTAGGAATGTGGGTGATTTTTATTTTTGGCAGAAAACACAAATAGTAT
>JAJRXT010000009.1 GCA_024276125.1 bacterium | reverse complement strand
TAAAAATGCAAGCTATAGCAAAGCGCATCAAGCAATAGCGTTCCTTAAGCCGGTATACATAATACACCGCACATAACAGAAAAAAAACAAATACAGCCTCGCTAGCGGCGATTGTACTGCTTTTTATATGGAGGCTGAAAAGGCTAAGAATATAGCCGAATAATAGGCGGTCTGCTCGCCGAATTGCCGTTTTACCAAACTATAAAAAGGGAATAGCGCCAAAAAGCCGAAAAGAAAACTAACAATACGCGGAGAAAATAAAAGATTATTCCAAAGGCAAAGAGAGGCGCCCATTAGATAAATAGGCAATGGACTGTATTGAGCAGGCGCACCGGATAGGCCGGCAGGAACTAATTGGGGAGAATTAAACCATGATTGGGCTAGAATGCTTCTGGTTACCGCATCAAAGCTGTAATTTTGCGAAAAGATAAAACTTATCCCCCGCGCCGTAAACCAAAGGCAGAATAGTTTGGCTGTAGTATAACGTGAGTTAGACATATATTGCTAACCGCTAGGCCGCGTAGCCGCCGACCTTAAGGTCGGCGGCTACGGGAGACAACCAGCATATAAAGTACGCTTTCTTCATAAAATTTGTTCTATCAACTTTGGAATATTCAATACATCCGTTCCAGCCTCCAGCCGGTAACACTCGCACTGATTAACCAAAGCAGTTAGAATTTCCATATTGTATCCTACCACGGTTTTATTAGCCACCATTACGCTTTGAGGAATTAATTCCACCAAGGTATCGGTTTTTGAAACAGGGTACAGCTTACTTACTTTACAATTAGATATTTTAGGTAGAATTAAAAACCCGGGGACAGCTTGCAACTTTATCTTATCAGGAAAATGCTTTTCTACATCTAAAATTTTTTTATAATGGATACAAGGCTGCTTATTTACTAAAAATGACAACTCTGGAAAAAATTTGATTGTATTATCCCAAATTTTTATCGGCTCAGGAAAACCAAGGGCAATTACTTTTGATGAATTTTTGCGGATAAAACATATATCATCCGATAAAAAATCAAAACCGGCCTTTAATAGATTAATGCTAAGGGTGGATTTACCGCTTTTGGCTTGCGCCGGAAATAAAATGGCTGTCCCGTCTTTAGCTGCCGCCGCACAATGAATATTAAAAAGATGCAATTGCTTAAGCAGCTCCGCAGTTACCGGATAGATAACCTGCTCAAAAATAAGCCATGAAGTCTCAACATAATCAGCAGATAATACAGCCTGTACTTTGTTTTTTTTCAAATCAACCGCAATGATAAACTTATCGGAGCAAACAGAATATAACCGCCCCGAATCATCAAAATAATATTTTTGATTATCATCAAATGAAACCAGCTTAAAATTAGCGGGAAAATACGAAAAAGGCGTGGAAAATGAGTCTATCACCTTCAGGGTAAAGCTGATATCCGGCTGCTCCTGCCGGCTGAAATTACAGCTAAAATAGCCTAATATCTGATTAATTACATCCAATAAATAACTATTACTGCTGCTAAAACGTATTTTTATTTGATGCAGACTATATTCCTTGGCATAGGGTAAGTCTTTTTCCGGTAAAGAAAATTCTTCTATAAAATTGTTCATGGAATTTAAATTAAGTGAAAATAGAGGGGCTGGAGGGGCGTCTGTTTATCTTTCTATCCCGAACAATTCGGGAATTAATCTATGCTATTGTGTCTCAAAATAAAAATCAATAATTTGATAGTATAGGAAATCCTATTTTTATCCCTTTGTAGATACGGGTTTTTAAACTCGCCGCTACTGGCTGCTGGCCGACCTAAAGGTCGGCAACTACGGGAAGCAGTACATATTGCAAGGTGCGTTAAGTTTTTTTACGACTCCGTCATACATTATATCTGGGACAGTAGATTCCCATACCGCCGTAACCGCCCATAGGATAAGCATATTGCTGACAATAAACAGGACAGCTTACATCAGTGCAAAAACAGGTCTGCGCCGCAGTAATATCCTTTAATGAACTGTAAATCCTCATTGTAGGAGGATTATATTTTTTCTTATTTTTAACTTCTTTTTTGGTCATTTATATTAAAACCTTATACCAAACTATAATAACATATCAATACTGCTTAAGTAGAGCAAAGAATTAATGCTTCAGTCTACCATCAAGCCAAAAGGCTGATACATGCGGTTTCGGTTTGAAGCAAGCCGAAACATCAAAAATATCAATGTCCATGCAATTTTTGTGTAAGCTTATAACAGCGGGTTCTACGGCCATGGCTCGCAATCAAAACCATAAACACAAGTCCCTTTAGTGTCATCATATCCCTTGCATGGACCATTAAAATTCCAAGTGGCCATGGTTAAATTTTTTAATGTATCATGTTTTAACAACTTTGGAGTAATATATTTTTTTTTGACAACTTTCTTGCCCACTAGCTAACACCTTCTTATTATATAGTTCAACATAAGTTCTACATAAAACTAGCTGATTTTATTAAGACACTGATCCAGAATTGGTATCAATGACAACCTTCATAACGGGCTCTCCTTACCGCTTCCACCTCATCCGCTATCTCATTTATAGTCAGAGGAACAACTTGTGCCGATTTTCCAAAATTATTTAAAAGATTATGAAACCTGTCGGCAAAAATCTCTTGCTCAAACATTCGGGTCAGCTCGATTTTATCCTTAACCGACAGCTCCCTAATTATATCCATAATTTGCTCTGGGACAATTTCTAAAGTAATCTTTGGCATTATACCTGCTCTTAAATTATTTTATACATACATTCCCATTGTCTATTTAAATCGACACCGGCAATATTGCAGGTTTCTGCTGCTGCCTACAGGAGGGCAGCCGCAACTTGAAGGCGCCGTACTAACACAACTGCACGAGGTAATCTCTTGTAGTGAACTATACTTATTCAGTATTGGCGTCTGATATTTTTTCTTTTTTTTATGCTCTAATTCCACTTATTAAAACTCCCGCTGATACGGATAACATTGGCTCATGTTCATATAATTTAGTACGCCTTTAATCTATAATTATGCAGGGGGAAAAGAGTAAATCAATTTGAATAAATCATTGGGTTCGCCTTTTTCAAGGTAGGCGCTGCCTTTTAGACTAAGCCACCCATGACCGTCAAGTAAGGTTTCCCGTGTATCAGGAAAAGCCTCTCCCGACTGTTCAACTTGTTCCGACTGCCTAACTTGCCCCATTTGCCCAACTTTGCCCAACTGCCCGACTTTGCCCAACTGCCCGACTTTGCCCAACTGCCCGACTTATCTTACCCCAAAATTAATTTTTAGCGCCAGCCCCTCTTTTTTCAAAAAATAATACAAGACCAATGACCGCTTAAGGCACGAAGTTCTAAAAATAAAAAACTCCCAGCCTAGTATATTATCCGTCCATTTAACGATTTTTTCTTTTTTTGGGGCGCTATTAGATATGTTTTTACTATTTTTAGGCGTTAACCAATTAAGTAATACCCGCAGATTAATAAGCCTTAAAAAAAACGGCAGCATACAAATTAAACCAAATATACGCAACCATAAAATACAATCTTGAATCTGACTTTTGAAAGCGAAAAAGCCAGCTTTTTTATTTGTCATTTTTCTTAAAAAAATACGTCCCAAAAATTCACAATTATTATAGGCTTACCCAAGCATTTACACTGCCTCAACCAGTTTTTCTTCCTCTAATTCGCTAATTATCCTTACCGTATCCTTTTGGGCGGCATTTCTATCAACTTCATACTCTTGGCATATTTTATCGGCAATATCGTCTATACTGCTTTTGCCGTCCAGCAATTCCCAAATACGGCAACCGGTTTCATTTAAAATATAATAATGCCCGCTATCAAGATTTAAGACAACCGCCTCATCATCTATTACATTCCACGGGGTATCGTTTTTTTTTCTAAAAATTTGCATATGTTATTTAACCCAATCCGCATATGTTCTTTTACCTAACCACTTCCCTTACTAGTTATAATATCTAAAAAACCAGTCCATTGTCAATAACTTTTACCTTAAAAACCAAATTTATAACTGTTATCTTGTTATTTTGAGCTATAATGGAAACCGATTATACTGCCTACGGTAAACCAGTCTACACATTTACCATGATAATCCATTTTTAAAGCTCAACCCTTGCACATTGACAATAAAACGCTTGCGTGATATATTGAATTTATCGCACCTGACTATGCGGACTTGTGGCGCCGGATTCTAAAAAATCCGGCAACACATAAAAACCCGCACCTACAGCCAGAAGATCGGCCAAAATAGCGGGTTTAAAAAGCCGCCGCTACAATCTGTAAATCTGATTTGCCAAAACCATCCATAGATAAACCATAATAACAAATTATCCGCTTTATCTTGTGATTTAATATTATTCGTACTTTTAAGGGTACAAGCCAAAAAAAAGGTTATAATCAACAATAAAAATACACCTTATAGGAGGTGGTTTAGTATGTATTGCTGTCCCAAATGCAAACATAAATTAGAAAACAAAGAAAGCCGCTATACCTGCAAATCATGCGGAATAGATTATTGGCAATATGCAGGTATCCCCAATTTCAAGCCTTATGAATTATATGACGGGGAACGAAAGATTTTAAAACAAGTTGAAAAGGTGTATCCCAAGCTAACCTTTTCCAAACTAGTGGAGTATATGGATAATATACAAAACAAGAATGTTCTGCCATGGGAATTACGCCGCTATCTGCGCTTTGCCGAAATGGACGAGGATGAACAGCAAAAATGGCTGGAAAACTACGCCCAAAATACTATAATAAAAATAGGTAAAATACAATTAGAAATAACCCGCCAATTACTAGACAAAATACAGCATAAAATTACAAACGGCCGCTGTCTGGAAATAGGTTGCGGCCGCGGCCCTTGGGCTGTAGCTGCTGCACCTTCATTTGATGATACCTACGCCTTGGATTTGGATATGGCATCATTACTTATTGCCCAGAAATTCTGCGAAGAAAACCACATTTTAAACATTCATTTTCTAAGCGCCACTTCAAGCGCCCTACCTTTTCAACATGAGTATTTTGATCTGATTAACTCACAAGCAGTGCTAGAACATGTGGATGATCAATCCGCCACCCTAGAGGAAATAAACCGTGTACTATGTACAGGAGGCTGCTTTACGGGTGATTCCGTAAACAGATACAATATATTTACCCCTGAACCGCACATAAACCTTAGACTGGTAAGTTTCCTGCCTAAAAATATGGCACACAAAATATCTTTACGGCTGAAAAAACTTCCTTATAAAGATATCAAGCCCTTAAGTTACCACGAATTACAACTTAAACTCCAACAAGTCTTTGTAAACCAATTTAAAATTATCCCTTTTGCGGAAACATCAGAACATTCTCTAACCTATAATATAATGAAACACTTACCGACTGCCTTCTTAAATATATTTACCAATACACATTATATTGCAGTTTGTAAAAACAACCGATATAAAAATTGATATTAAAAGCGTAAAATTCCTATAATTTCAAGAAGGTAAACTTCTGCTTAAAATTAATTCTAAGGATTATTCGGGTTAACCCAGTTTAAGTAATTGTTATACCAACCAACAATAAGTATTATTTCAATAAATTGTAACCAAAGGGCATTAGAAAAAATGGAGGATTAAGTGGATATTCTACTTTCATCTGTTGAGGTAAGGGTTTTAGGCGCGCTAATCGAAAAGGAACTTACTACTCCGCAATATTACCCTCTTTCCTTGAATTCCCTAATCAACGCCTGTAATCAGAAATCAAATAGAAACCCAATTATGAATTTGGATGAGGAAACTGTCAAATGGACGCTTGATGAGTTAAGGTTTAAAAAATTGGCATGGAAAACAACTGCCGCCGGAGATAGAGTATCCAAATATAAGCACAGCATTTCCGCTGTTTATAAATTTACCAAAAAAGAAGTAAGCATATTGGCTGAATTATTTTTACGCGGAGCGCAGACTTTGGGAGAATTGCTGACGCATACCGCTCGTTTTGTTGAATTCAAAGACTTAGACGAGGTTGAGACTGTAGTTCAAAATTTTATTGATACAGAAGCTGGTCCATTTGTTATAAAACTCCCCCGAGAGATTGGCCGTAGAGAAAATAGATATGCCCATCTATTTTGCGGCGAAGTAGAAGTAAAGGTTGCTGCTAAAAAATTGGAGCCATTACAAGAATCAGAAATAAAAAAACTTCAAATGGAAAATAAGCGCCTTCACGTATTGGAGGAAGAAATTGCTTTGCTGAAAGACGAGCTTGAAAATTTAAGAGAGGAATTTATTGCTTTTAAAAAGCAATTTGAATAACTCATGTTACGCAAAAAAAATAATCTCACCATAGGGTGGATTAAGGGGCTTTTATATAACCGATCACCAAAAAATGAGCAAATAACACAAAACGCTCAAAAGATCGCCCCGAATCCACCACCTGGCAGCGGACAATGAAGGTGGGTCCGCAACAATTAATACAATATACACC